>SLQC01000233.1 GCA_007131625.1 Balneolales bacterium
CGGTTCACACCCAACGCATCAGCCAACTCGCTGCATCGACACAAACCGGAGGTGACCAAATTGCCCAGAATGTACCGGTAATTATTCTGATCGTCAATGTGATGGCAAAACAAGCACCACGCACAAAAAACTAACGTTGTTAAATTAGTAATCCTTTTACAGTTTACTCAGTCGTAAATCATGTAAAAAGACCGGATTTGCCGGAACCCGGTCACATCTTCCTCCCATGCGGCAATGATCTCTTCGGCCGTTGCCCCGGCATTCAGCATTTCAAACATCCGGTCGGTTCCTCCCAGCCGGCCAAACCGTGCTCTGTTAAAGAGCGCTGCCTGCTCCTCTTCCGGAGCCAGAGACCGGAACACTTCCAGCACGTGCATCCCGGCGGCGACCGGTTCCACAGCATGCGGGTCTTTCACCACATATTTCACGCCTTGCAGCGCTTCACCAGAAAGTTTCGGTCGTGATGCCATCCCCTCGATACTTTCCGGGGTGAACGTCACCGGTTCAAACCGCAGACCGGGCAGGTTCCGGGCGTTCAATATCTGTGCCAGCGTTTCCCCATCGGCCCAGGGAGCACCGATCTGAAGAAACGGTTCGTAGGTCCCCCGGCCTTCACTGATGTTGGTCGCTTCAAAAAAACAGGCTCCGGGATACACCAGCGCAGTTTCAAAATCGGGGATGTTAGGACTCGGCGGGATCCACTCGAGGCCGGTATCGCTCCAGAGCTGATCGCGGGTCCAGCCGCTTACCTCTACGACATGCAGGTCAGTCAATGCTGCGTCTTCCAGCAATGGCTCAGAGCGAATCATAAGCGCCAGTTCACCAACCGTCATTCCGTGAGTGATCGGGATGGGGTACTGTCCGACAAATGATTCGAATCCCGGTTCAAGGACAAATCCTTCGACCCGATCGCCTCCAAGCGGATTGATGCGGTCGAGTACCACAAAACGGACATCATGCCGTGCTGCCTCCACCATCGCCATACCCATCGTGCTGATATAGGTATAGAAACGGGCGCCGATATCCTGGATGTCGAAGATCAGTGCATCCACCCCTTCCAGCATGTCGGGTGTAGGCCGGCGCGTTTCCCCGTAAAGACTGTAGACAGGCGCTCCGGTGCGTTCGTCCACCCCGTCGGTAATACGCTCACCGGCATCGGCATCGCCGCGGATACCGTGTTCGGGGCCGAACAGTGCCACCACCTCCACGTTTTCGGCCTCGTAAAGGACATCGACCAGGTGGCGGTCGCCCACTGTCGCGCTGTGATTGGTGATGACACCGACGCGCATTCCGTCAATGACGGAAAAATCCTGCTCTACAAGCCGTTCCGCGCCGGATTTTATTCTTTCGGATGGTGTAGTATCCGCTATACAGGAAGGTAAGAAAAGGGCGGTGAAAAATATCGCAATTAAAAAGGACAGACACTTCATTGCAGGGTAAATGATTGCATGGTGAACTGGGTACAATGGTGGGTGAAAGAGTTATAGAGGGAAAGAGATAGTATGCAGTAAAAGGTAAGATTTGGTGTTTTAAAGAATAAATTGGTGTTATAATGAATAAAAATGGGACCATCAAAGTGCCGAATAGGAAAAAGAGTCTCCGTCCCGAACGGCCCGGATCATTACCGGACTGCTTTCTATGCTGTTATGGCTGACGGATGTCACCAAGTAGATGGCTTCGGTTCGATGCTCCGGCCAACGATCGACGAACTGTTTCTGACCGATGATATCGATAATATTTCGTGCTTGCAAAATCTCGTTGATAAGGGCTTCAGATGCCAATAACACTTCGGATGAAGGCAGGGATTCGGATGGGGACAGGGCTTCGGATGGGGACAGGGCTTCGGATGGAGACAGGGCTTCGGATTGGGATAGGACTCCAGTTGCCATTGAGCCTGCATCGGTAACCCGGTCAAAGAGTTCGGACGATAGATCGATGCGATAAACAGCATACCGAGCCGCCTTCTCTTCACCTTGCCCCGGATCATTCCCCGCCCAGGTCAGGATTATCCTTCCGTCACTACTCCAGGAAGCAGCAAGCTGACTGACTTTCGGTGGCGGCAGCATGCTTTTCCAAGGCATAACCGGTGTCAGTGCAGGATGGCGATATAATTCGTTTCTGACGACATCCGTATATCCTTTTATATTTGCCAGCAGGTGCTCGGTACGAAAATAGACATGACCGCGCACCTTTCTGTCAACCAGGCTAAATGTCAACTGATCGACCGCTTTTTCCAGAGTCCAGTCGATCGGTGGCAGTAGTTTGAAAAGTGAAAGGCCGGCATACATATGCCGCTGATTGTCATAAGCTGCTTGTGCCCAGTATTCCAACAGCAAAGCGTAATCGGCACGTATGTGTCCGATTTCAAAATAGAGTTGCGGATTGATATAGTCGATGGTCCGTTCTTCCAGCCAGGCCAATCCGTCAGCATACAACGAGTAATATCCTTCCAGTCCGTTGGTCCCGGCATCCCTGTTTTTCCGGATGGCGGAAGGACTGATGCCGAAGGACACATGTGGGGCAATGCCCTGGATGCTGTCGTGCACCTGGGCGATCAACCGGTTGACATTGTCGCGGCGCCAGTCTCCGATATTAGATATATCGTTGTGGTGGTTCCGGAAAGTCAGTGAATCTTCGTAGGTAACCGGAGTGCCCGGGTAAAAATAATCGTCGAAGTGGATACCGTCGACATCATAACGCCGAATAATATCCACCACCACATTGGTCACATAATCACGTACTTCAGGAAGACCCGGATCCAGCATGGTATATATAGTGTCGGGACGACTTTGAAGCTCCAGTATCCAATCCGGTTCCCGGCGGCTCACATTGGATCCTGCCAGGTCATAGCTCCCCTTTTTCCGCTCCACACGGTACGGATTCAGCCAGGCGTGCAGTTCCATGCCCCTTTTGTGCGATTCACGGATCATGAATGAAAGCGGATCATAAAACGGCTGCGGCGCTCGCCCCTGTTCACCGGTCAGCCAATAGGACCACGGGTCGTAGGAGGATGCATAAAGCGCATCGGATTCGGCCCTGACCTGAAAAAGGACGGCATTGATGCCGATTGCCTTCAGACTGTCGAGTATCGCAATAGCATCCTGTTGCTGTTCCTCGACGGGCTGGTGAAAGGATATCGGCCAATCCAGATTTGATATGGAAGTGAGCCAGACACCACGGAATTCTTCTTTGGATAGGCTGTTCTCACCCGGTTTTCCGGTAGCGGTATCAGCCACTTTACAGCATGGCAGAATCAGAAACAGCACCATGATAAACACTCCTGGTGTGGTGTTCCGCATAACACCAAAGCTCTGTTTTTCCATTACGTTACTGTTAGCCTTCAAATTTACAATCCCTGAAAATACGATCGGAATCGGTATCCGGGAAATTTCGGTATCAGCACCAGTGATCCTGCAACTCCTCAGAAAATAGCCACCCGTCCGGATAATGTTCACCATCATTAAAATTCAGAAACGAAAATATCATTTCAAAATTTCTGTGACATGGATGAATATATTACCTCTGTCACTGAGATACCTGACTGATTACAGGAAGACCCTTCGTTTATTTTACGGAGTCAGGGTCAATGGAGTAAGGATCTACGGAGCAAGGGTCAATGGAGCCAGATTCTACGGAGCCAGGAGTTCCCAATCAGAGCAGCAAAATCAAACCCGCCGGCAGCAACCAGAATGGAACATCATTTTGATTTGCCTCGTAATCTTTTTTACATCAAATTGTAGTTAACTTTGAGCCCGCGTGAATTAATTTGAGCTCGTGAGAATTTATTTTGAGCCCGCGTGTATCAAATATTTGTGACGGGCATCGTATTGACATCATTTCAACAAGTACATATTTATCTGACCTCTCCACAACAATGAGTTACAAATCAATAATCCTGACCGGGCTGGCAATGCTGAGTCCGTTTTTATCAGACTTCACCTTTTCCGGAGTCCCATTGCATGAACGGAGTCCGTATGAACTCAGTAAAGAGAAGTTTAACAGTACGATGAGGTATTTTGAAGCAGAATACGGACTTGAGCAGGCAAATCAGCTGGAAGCGCTCAAAATGGAGCTGATCAGCAAAGGACATGATGAGGAGCTGTTATTCGAGTTTTTGTCAGAAGCCCGGTTAAACGACAGGGTTGTCGAACTATTCAGAGAAAACATCCTTCGTTCTACAGATTCAGGAGACATAAGTTATGAGGACTTCGCAGCACGAATAAATCTGGAAGAGCTGAAAGAACAGAGCCATCGATTTGTGGAAGATCACAGAGAAGAACTCCTTCAGGCTGAAGAAATCTACGGGGTTGACTTCCGGTACATCGTAGGGATAAAAGGCATTGAAACCAGGTACGGTGACAGCCGATCTACCGGAAATTTCAATTTGCTGAACAGTCTGGTAACGCAGTATATATTAGCCGACCGGAAGCGATTCAGCGTCAGTCAGCTGGATGCCGTCCTGCAACTCAATAAAAAATATAACGCAGAGGTCCAGCATACCAACGGCTCCTATGCCGGGGCAATTGGCGTTGCTCAGTGGATACCGTTCTCACTTCTTCACTACGGCAAGATGGAGGATATAAATGATATCACATCAACCCGTAAAATGATTCCCTCAACGGCTAATTACCTGAGTGAAAACGGCTGGAATTCCTCCCTGAACGGAAGCCCTGTAGTGCCGGGAAGCCGGAACTGGAATGTGATCCTGAGGTATAACCGAAGCAACACCTATGCGAAAGTCGTTGTGGAGATAGCCGAACAGATTGAGCGGTAAGGCAAGTTTGTGCATTTCCAAGGATAACGAAAATTCAGAACGCATATAGTTTTGAAAAATTAAGTGAAATAGGGATCACTGACCGATCCATCCAGTATCAAATTACGCTTTAAAGCCGGTTTTGACCATTGAAGTTCCAGGTTTTCGTAATACAGGCGCGCAATCCCGGTGATCGAGTATTCGGAAGGATCGGAAAGCCGAAGGGTGATCCGGTTTTCAGCAGGGCTGTACACATATAACTTGATTGAAGATAATGGTGGGAAAATATACCCCCCCCCGGATCGGTAATATACACTTCCCGGTTATCGCAACGCGCTGCGACCGATCCCAGCCTCCAAACCGGTATGCTGCCTGCAATTTCCTCACTCGCCAGATCCAGTACTGGCCCGCCCGGAATATACAGGGTATCACCGCCGCAGGATAAAGTTATGCTTGCAACTTGCAGTCTGTCAGCAGGTGGGCGGCATGCTCATAAATCAGTTCATACTCTCCTGTATAGACATCTATTTTATAAATAAACCCCGGATTCAGACCGGCGCCACCTTCACCGGTACTTACAAATACGAGGGTGCCGTGCTCATTGGCAACGACCGATCGAATCGCTTTAAAATCCGGAAACGGATGGGTGATCTCGCCCGAGCCGGCATCAATGGCGGCAATAAAATCATTTCCCGGGCCAATGGCATAAATTACAAAATCATCCAGAGATTCATTCAGACTCTCACTGGTCCAAAAGGTATCTCCCTTGTCTGATGAAGAACAACTGTATATAAACCTTACCTGCTCTGATTAAAATTCCTGGTTTCCGGTCAAAGTCCTCGAATAAGGGAAAGATTACATAAGCCGAAAAGAAAAGCGTGCGCTGCCTCTCCAAATGAATTATTAATAATTCACTGCGAACGCCAAGCGCTGATGGTTCTGATATATGAATTACCTGCAAATAGGATATGCCCTGAAACTCTGCCATAAGCGCCTTTCGGGGTTTGCCGGATATTCTTGGCCATCAGCAAGATAAGAGAACGTCGCCGGGACCGGCTTATTGAAAACATTGCCGATCGGATGTTAGACCCGATTGAAACTTCACACATGTTTCTATTCGCTTAACACTTTAAAGCATACATACCCATCTTAATTATTAAATTTTTGATGTTGAAGGGTGTCCCTGCAAAGCAATTGTTTCCTGTACATTGAGTTACCAACACCCGGACTTATAAATAACCGAAAGCCCGAACCTCGCAGAATCCAGGCTTTCGTAATGGGAATTTCGGCAAAGCTGATTGAAGTTTCTTATTGATATTTTATTGCCTGCAATGGAATTTAACCTGAAAAACGCATTCCGGTCACTATTTGGCGATCAGCATCCGGCGGGATTTTGTAATTTCGCCGGCTTGCAATCGATAGATATACACACCGCTGGACAGGTGTGTCCCGTCAAAACTCACCTCGTAGCTTCCGGCATTTCGGACCTCATCTACAAGCAGGGCCACGCGTTAACCCAGAAAATTGTAATTAAAATCGTTCCCCTGTTCGTTGTCAAACCCGAACCAGACGACATTGCTGCCGGCAACAAAAGCTCCGGTGTTTTCATTGTCTGAAAAGACCGAATTCATCACATCTACCGAACTGACCGAACGGTCTGGCATTTCTGCTGCGTGGCGACCAATTTTGAAGTCGAGTAAAAATCGCTTGCACGACAGCAGGAAATGCTTGTTGAACTAAGCCGCTAAGCGGCAGTCCAATTCCACTTTTTTTTCGTGCCATCATCAAGATCGGGCCATAATATGCCTCCATGGTTTTTAACTGTTAACTCATCTTATCGGAGGCATACTATGACACCGTTCGAAACACGCTTGATCGAAGATATGAAGCTCTTCGGTTATTCCAAACGCACTC
>SLQC01000283.1 GCA_007131625.1 Balneolales bacterium
AAAATGAAACACCCTGTGATCCAATTCACAATTTTAAGACACGATCTGTTTTGCTCATGCAAAACATTAATATTGCGGAAAGTTCATCCCGTGAACCGGTAGTCTTCCGATCCGGATCGGAATCTTCCCATTACAGTCATAGCTGCTATTCCGTTGTTCGATACAGGATCGGTGTCTATTTGATCAGCATCATGGTTTGTGTCTGAACCCTTCCACCGGCTTCCATCCGGTAGATGTAGGTGCCGCTCGCCAGTTGGGACGCGTCAAAATTCACTTCGTAACTACCGGCGCTCCTCTGTTCGTTGACCAGGGTGGCAACCCGCCGGCCGATCACACTGTAGACGCCAAGGGTCACGTGAACTTCATATGGTACCTCGTATTGAATGGTCGTCGTCGGGTTAAACGGATTGGGATAATTTTGTTTTAAAGAAAAGTTTTGTGGTATTTCTTTATCGACAAGTTCGATGCCCACCGGAATATTTTTTGCCCGGATATCCGCATCTTCATGATCTTGTACTGTCTGGGAAAATGAGATGTGGTGATAACGATTGGAACTGTGATCGTCAAAGACAGCAAAGGCCATGGTAACTCCTTGTCCGTCAATCATCAAGTCATTTGCACTGATCATAAGATCACTGCACCAGTCTCCATAATCCCCGGACTCGCAGGCTTCCTCGCTAAGCGGTCTGCGAAAGACAACATTCCAGGTGTTCGTATCAGACTCCCAGCTGCTGAACGCATGAAGAGCTCCTCGTATTCCGGTACCTTCACGTAAAATACGCCGGGGTAACATTTCTCCTGCCTTAATCTTTTCCATTTTCAATGGTATAGCATTTCGTTCAGGTCCCCGGGTAACAAGGGGGTAGGCTGCCGTATGATCCCAATCGATTTCCCCTTTATCCGGGTCTGCCGCTCCGGAAGGAAGAGCGTTAAACCCTGTTACTTCATCATCATACATCCAAATATACGCGGCCACATTAACGGCAGCATCATTCCCGTCTTTCCACTGATGATCATTGTCATCATACCAAATCGCATCAACATTATCCGGCTGATCTGCGGACGGATCCTGATTGAACCAGTAGTTATCTCCCCGGTTTATATCGGCAAGGCCGCTGTGTCGGTATTCAAGGACGGCATCATTGCTGGCACCGTACATAGGTGCTGAGCGGGCACCCCGGAACTGCCAGAGGTCTATAAAGTTTTGATTCTGGAAATCAGCTTTTTGCTGATCGGCATTATATCCAGCCTCATTCGTTCTCCAGTTACCGTCTTCCGTTGCATCTTCAAAATCTTCTACCCCGCGGGTGTGAAGCAGATAATGGCGTATATCGGAATTGTTCAACCCCCCGGAGCCAAGCCAGGGGTCGTTCTGCACTTCCCCGCTTTCCGGCATCTCGGGCATTTCACGCATGCTGCTGTGGCATGCGACAAAGCAGCCGGCCTCGTTGAAATTCATTCCCGCATTTCCAAAGGCTTTTATTTTTTCTCCAACTCTATGGGGAGTCAGCATCGCGGCAAAACGGTCTTCGTAACTGAAGAATTCGTGATTTTCAAGATCTTCAACCCCGGATCTTTCCTGCGTTTTGTTTTTTGTCGGTCGTATCCATGCCTCATCAACATACTTCCAGGTTCCATGGGTAATACCGGGGCGTGGGCGTTGTGTTTGCCAGCTTGCCCGGAGGTACAGATAATTTTCGTCAAATGCCGCACTGATATCAACGTCTTTATATGGGTGTTTGCCTTCGATTCCCTTTTCGGTATCGACAAGGCCGCCTGCAAATGTTCCGGCCTCAAGATTTTCACCGTGACAAGAGCGGCAAGATCTGTCACCGGCTGTTACGGCATTCCTGCCCCAATTCGGGTGCTCCTCCATCGAACCTTCCCCACCAACAGGATGATCATACCCGGAATTCATGTTAATCAATTGTCTGAGTCTGATTTACCTGAAAAACCATGCCAAACTTTCGGCAAATCATTCGAATCGGGCATTAATCATGCATAACCGACATTTTCAGGCGGGATAATCAGGGTCGGTCAGATGCCGAGTTTCAAAAATGTGACAACACTTTGCTTCACGATAGCTGATAAACGTTGTTACCTAATCCCTGAACGATGTTTTAAACGCTTTCACAAGATAGAGACATATTCCGGCCCTGTTCACATTATTGAGACATAAGCTTTTGCGCCGATGATGTGATAGCATGGCAAACTTTGGACATACAGATAAAGAGGGAGTGAAGGAAGGTGGATGTCATGTATTCGGGTACGGCAATTGACAAAGCATGCGTCCATGTTATGAACAGTATAGCCTCCACTTGGCATTATTCCGCCAGTTTGCGAATCATGCCGTTGAAAATGAAATAGTGGAACGGGAGCACCATATACCAGTGAATGCGCCCCAAAATACCTCTCGGGCGGAACGTTGCTTCTTGAACGAGCCGATCTTTTTCCACCCGGAATTCCAGCCACGCTTCACCCGGCAATTTCATTTCAGCAAATAGCAAAAGGCGCCCATTCTTTTTATCTGCAAGCAGCACACGCCAGAAATCGAGTGCATCGCCGATGTTGATATCGTCTGCTGTCGTGCGTCCCCTGCGCAGACCCACTCCACCGAAAATCTTGTCAAGCAATCCTCTGAATTTCCAGAGCAGGTCTGCATAGTACCAGCCCGTGTTGCCGCCTATGGACCAGATCCGGTTTATGACGACAGTACGATCCGCAATAAAACGCTCCCTGTGATCCTTGAAACACCCCATTACCGGAATCTGAATGTGATTGCCAAGCCGGGTATTGAAACGCCCGCTGATCAGCGAATCTTTCCAACTGGAAAGAATGGCATTTTGCTCGATTTTTTCAAAAGCGAGTGATATGGCTTCGGAGTAGGAAATGGGAGTGATGTTCAATATTTCGGCAAGACAATTGTTCCGGCAGGTGACTTCTACTTTCATACTGTCGACCAGTTTGACGGCCAGAGAATATGTGGTGGAAGTTATAAAATAAAGCCAGATCGAGGAGAGCTTCGGGGTCAGAACCGGCACGGAGATAAAGATTCTTCTCAGCCGTCGGATCCGCGCATAGGCCTTTAATAAATCTTTGTAGGTGAGTACATCCGGCCCGCCTATATCAAAACTGGTACCGTACGTTCGTTCATCAAAAAGTGATTTTTCAAGAAAGCTGATGACGTCCCGAATGGCAATGGGTTGTGATCGGGTGCACAGCCATTTGGGAGCAATCATGATCGGCAGTTTTTCCACCAAATCGCGTATGATCTCAAAGGAAGCACTCCCGGATCCGATGATGATACCTGCACGAAGTGTCGTGCAGGCATAATTCCCGGAAGCCAAAATATCCTCCACCCGTTTTCGAGATGCCAGGTGCCTGGACAGATTCTTGTCATTGATAATACCGCTCAGGTAGATGACATGTTGTACCTGCGTCCGGTTCATGTAATCCCGGAAATGTTCCGCCGATTGCTGTTCCATCTCCTCAAAATCGCCGAATTGAGAGGACATCGAGTGGATCAGGTAATATGCTCCGTCGATGTCGGTCGGGATGGAAGTCAATGTCCCGGGATCTAAAAAATCTGCTTCGGCAACCACAACATGCTCCCGTAGCGCAGGATCGATGTTCAATCGTAATCGGTCCCGGACGCAGCAAACTACCTCGTGACCGTTTTCAACCAGTACGGGCAGCAGCCGTTTTCCAATATAACCGGTAACTCCGGTAAGTAAAATTTTCATTACGGCTCATGGGTATGTGTTATTGCAGTCAGTAAAATCCATGACCAATTATTCACCCCGATCCCAATCGTATTCTGTGCTTTACAAGTCTTAATTTATATCATGTGAAATGCGGGCCATTTCAATCAGTTACTTTTAATGTCCGTGTCCGTGCGCCACATGCAGGTGAAACTCAGCCTCGATTTCACTGTTATCGGGTGCCGTGAAATGTATACCCATTCGTGCTTTTCCAGCACCGCTGAAGGTATGTTCATCCACATAAACTCCTTCTGATTCCACAGTGACTTCTGTATGATGCTCGGTCGTGCCATCAGGGTTGCTACAATGAATATGAACATCAAGAAGCCCTGTCGCCGGAGGACGATTTCCGTCAGCATCCTCCTCGTTATCATATACCCAGAATTTGACTGTTGCATTTTCTCCCTCATGCACGTGCCCGGGGAAGTGTTCATACTCGATCCTGTAATTGCCGACTACCTCGTGAGTCCGTCCTACATGCATGTGGTCATCCATTTCGTGCATGACCTCCATCTCTGATCCGCCGTGTCGGATCCCGGCCACACGCACGTCATATTCACCGCTGGAGTTAAAGGTATAGGTCCCGGTATATATCTCACCCGAAAGCGTCAGTTCAGTGCCACTCCAGTCTGTTTCACCATGTGCTTTACGCTGAACTTCTACGGTTTCCATGTCGGTCACGATAACTCCGTGTTGATTCTTCACCAGAACGGTGTAAGTAATTTCCGACAAAGTATGGATATGACCGGTTGAGATGTTCAATTCCGCCGTAAGGGGTCCATCATCGCTTCCACTATCAAAAATGCCACACGCTGTTAATCCAAAAACCAACGCGGTTATCATTATTATTGAATTCAGTTTGAAATAATCAGACTGTACCATGGTTGTGTCCGTTTAGTTAAAATTTACTTTGATCGAGCAGAATATGAAACCTGTCAATCAACATACTGTTCATTTGGGCTCTCAGATCTATTTTACCTGCCAACCAGCTGATATTTTGCCTCAAATAGTTTAAATCAGCCGACCAGCTAAAGGAAGAAACCTCTTCATAAGGAGTATGCGGTTCACCAATTTTGTTGTTGTAATGACTACCTACGCCTATCTCTAACGAAGAGTCGTCCAGGGGGAGAATGCCGAACCTTCCTCCCACCGCGTAACTGTTATTGTGGTTACTGAATTTGGTGAAGTCGATGTTTACTGCCGGATCATGATCATCGACATCCAGGGCCAGCCCGTTGGAAACGAAAAAGGCGTAATTGATTTTTGGACCACCCAGATAGGCCCCACCACTTAACTCAACGCCAAACTCGGACGGAAGGGCAAGCAAGTCATGGTGTCCTAATCCCAGAGGATCATTGGGCATTTTATTGATCCAGGCAGCATGGAAGCGATCATTATAGGTATTAAAACGTGATAGAAATTTGCCGGCACGAATTGTAAAATAATCGTTCAGGATATAACCGAGGTTGAGATATTCCAGGTCGGTAGATACCCCGCCATGGCCATAGCCGATTTTTAATTCCGTTTCAACTAAAAAACGGTCGCCATGACTATAAAGAAATACCGGAGCGAAATTCCCGGTTACAAAAGAATGATCGCCGTCTTTAGATTCAAACCCGGCAGACGTATAGCCACTGAACAGATAATGACTGTCCTGGGCCATTGCTGACTTTCCTGTCATGATTAAGACAGCGAAAAGCAGGGTCAGTATTTTGAGTGAATACATATTATTTTTGTTTTCTGTGGGAGATAGTGATTATTCTTCTTTTGATAATGCCCTGATGTAGTGAACAATACTCCACAACTTTTCTTCATCGAGAGATTTATTAAAGCCGGGCATAGGGCCGCGACCTTCCCTGATTTTCCAGAATATGGCACCATCGCTTTGATCCTGAATTTCTTCACTGTTCAGATCTTCGGGTGATGGATCGAGCGCTATTCCTGCGGGCCCGTCCCCTTTGCCGGTTTCCCCATGACACATGGTACATTGATTATTATAGATTTGTTGCCCTTTCTCAATTACCTCTTCGATATGTTCAAGGGGATTTACCAAAGTATCCGCTTCAGTCGGTGCCTCCCAGTCCTGGGCATCTAAGACCTGAGGATTCATCCATCCATAGCAAATAATTATAAATAGTAATGCAGCGATTGTTCTGGTATAAAACATAGGGTTACTTCTGATTTGGATTTTTCCAGACTACAAAAAATACTAAAACTCAATGCACTTCGCACCTGTATGGATTAATCACAACAATGATGCCATCCTGAACAAAAACAAGGAAAAGCGCATATATCATCGAATTTGCTTGTTTACTAATGGGCGGGGAAGAGGGGGTGTTACAGGAATGTGATACCTGGCGATTGGAAAAAGTGTAATCAGGAAGGAGGAATAATCGATTAATCGTCTTTATGCGGTGTTTCATAAAAAGGAGACAGAACTGGATGGTTCTTCACATGATTGAGACATTTGGGCACGTTGCCAGAAAATCGAGTAAACTGAAAATCAGTTTTATGCATAAAAACATTTACGTTTTCAGTTCTCCCTCGTCTTCCAGTGAATTGAGAATATAACTATCACCTACCAGTGGACAAACAGATCAGCTATAATGTGGTCGCCATTCCGTTGGCCGCCGGCGTGCTTTTTGCCTGGGGAGTCATTCTGAGTCCGACCATAGGGGTCTGAGTTGATGTTGCTGAGCACGGTCATCGTAGCGATCGATGTCCGTTTCATAATGAGTTTCAAAAAGTGATGTATATAAGTATCTATATAAAAAACCAGAATCCGTGAGATAAATTAGAAAAAATACAATAACATCAAGTCTTTCAATAGTTTAGCTAATTTTGTATCTTCACCCAACAGGTGAAATATTGAACTGAAAGACTTAGATGGTCAT
>SLQC01000047.1 GCA_007131625.1 Balneolales bacterium
TACTGCCACAGGCTGACATCAAACCAGACATGCGGATCATAGGTGCCGCTAAAGTCACTGGTTTCTATAAGTTTGTCACGTGGAACAGATGCAGTAACGGCATGAGACTGATCTCCCAGTCGATCCAGAATTTCTGATAACCGTCCCTCCAGATACATTCCGTTGTACAGGACCAGGTCAGAGCGCTCCATATTGCGAAAATCGCCGGGGGTGGCCCGGTAGACATGGGGATCGACACCGGGACCCATCAGACTGATCACGCGTACATCTTCGCCTCCAACCTGTTCAACTACATCCCGGATCAGATTTGTTGTGGTTACGATAAAAGGACGGTCATCGTTGGAAAATTCCGCATCTTCACAGGCAACGCCAGTCAGTAACAACAACAGAATTCCACCGGCATACAACAGACGGCTGAGAGGGGATGGGGAAAGATTTTTTTTGATACTGTAATTCATTATACCCAAATCAATTTGGCGATGGAATAGGGAATGAGGTACTGGTTGTTGCCGACTTTGAGTCGGATTCCGGTTTTGTCACTTCCCACCATTAATATATTTGCGTCAATGGTGAGTTCCAGTCGAGAAAGCATGTTTAAGATATCCTTGTCCTGGGTGAGCACCCGTTGGATGACCGCTTCTTGCCCGGCATGCAACCGGTCAACAGAGACCAAGTCGGGCATTTCCGGAATCTCTAGGTCGACCGAAGGAATCGGATCGCCGTGTGGATCCCGGGTGGGGTTTCCCATCAGCTTGGATATTGCTGCCTCGAATTTTTCACTGATCACATGCTCCAGCCGCTCGGCTTCATCGTGGATCTCGTCCCACGTATAATTAAGATGATCCACCAGATAAAGTTCGAGCAACCGATGATGACGCAGTACTTCCAGAGCGATTTTTTCACCTAACTCGGTGAGCACAACACCCTTGTATGGCCTGTGATAGATCAGCTCCATACTGCTCAGTTTTTTGATCATACCGGTGACTGATGCCGGACGAACCTTCAGGCTTTCAGATAAATCCTGCGTTGTTACTGTTTCGTTGACTTCCCTTAGCTTGAATATGTGCTTGAGATAGTCTTCCTGAGATTCGCTAAGTTGCGGTTTATCCATGATTTTGAGTTTATTTGGACCATTTGAACCATTATGAGCCATTCGAACCATTTAAACTATTTTGCAAATTAGTCACAACTAAATATAAAAACAATTCATTCAGAATATTTAATGCATAAAATGCTATAAAAGAGTAATAAATGCAACTTGACACAACCAGTTCCAGGCTTTAAATTTAGTTGAGACTAAAAATAAATTTATTAAAAATACGGGGAGACTAAATAGGTTCCCTGATAAAACGGGTTGTAAGAAAATGGATAAAAGCGTAAGGAACCGATGGATAAGGGCCGGAATCTGTGCTTCCCTGATCGTTATTATGTTTTTTGATGTTGCGGTTGGAATAAACAGGGGGCAGTTTGATCTGGAAGGATATGTGCTTGATTTTGACGGTAATCCACTTCACGGTGCCACAATTTTTCTTAAGGAGACTGCACAGGGCTCTGTAGCTGGTCCCGATGGCCATTTTGTGATTTCCGGCATTTCAGACGGCGAATGGAATCTGATTGTACGATATGTTGGGTTTCAAACAAAGACGGTGCCGGTGGTGATTGATAATGGTACTGCCGATATGATCCGGATTGTGTTGCAACCGGAAACTTACAGTACTGATGAGCTGATTATAACAGCATCTCTTTTCGAGCGACTTTCGCGCTACCAGTCGGCAAAGTCATACAGTTCTGCCGACATACAATTGAGAAACACGAGTTCCATGGGAACGCTGCTGGACGGTGAAGCAGGGGTGGCAATGCGTTCTCTCGGACCTGCTCCGGCCCGGCCGGTGATCCGGGGAATGGACGGAGAACGAATTCAAATTCTTCAGAACGGCATGAAAATGGGTGATATCTCCGCAACCGCGCATGATCACGCTGTCATACTGGATCCTCAATCCATAGAACGTCTTGATATCGTCCGGGGACCCGCCAGTCTGATTTACGGATCGAGTGCCATGGGCGGCATTGTAAATGCACATACCGCTGATATACCGTCAAACTGGACCTCGGGCAGCGGCGGATATATCGGTGGCGAAGGCCAGACCGGCACGACATCTCTCTCAGGTTCGGGGCGCTGGACATACGGCACCGGTTCCAGGGCTCTGACATTACGCAGCAGCCTGCGCAATACCGGTAACATGCAGACTCCCATTGGTGAAATCCAGGGAACGGACCTGCAGGCAGCGCACTTGGCGTCAGGTTATGCTTACCGGTCAGACGGATGGTATGCAGGGGCATCTGCGCAGTACTCGGATCAGCAGTACGGAATCCCTGAAGCACCCTTTGATCCCGACGAAGAAGTGGTACTGAAAATGCAGCGCGGGGCATTGCAGGGCATTGTTCACCGAAGACTGAATCATGTGTTCTGGGATGGTCTGGAAATACGGACGGTGCTGAATTACTATTCCCATGAGGAATTGGAACGCGAAAAGGACGAAGACGGGAGGGGTACAGAAGATCTGGAGTTGTCAGTAGACCAGTCATATGCGCAGACTGATCTGCTATTTCAACACGGGTCGAGAGGGGTTATCGATAATGGCACGGTCGGATTTTCCCTCGAGCATTTTGATATAGCGGTTGGTGGGGAGGAGGCGCTGACGCCCGACGCAGAAGGAGTGACCCTGGCTGGCTATTTGGTTGAGGAGATACAGATGCCCCGCAAATGGCTGCTGCAGAGCGGAATCCGGCTGGAGTGGAACCGTACGGTGTCCCGTGCAAATAAAGACTTTCCCGACGCAGAAGAAACCCGATCCCGGAGAATATGGGCCGGGGCCGTCGGGGTGAACGGTCCGTTGACGGAAAATATCCGGTTGGGATTCCAGGGATCCCGGTCACATCGAATACCCTCTGTAGAAGAACTTTTTTCTGATGCCGCGCATATCGGGGCAGGAGCGTATGAAATCGGGGATCCAACTCTCAAAAACGAGATCGGCTACGGAGTTGATCTTTTCATGGATTACCATTTTGACACCTGGCAAGCACATCTTGCATTGTATACCAACAGAATATCCAATTATATCACGATGGTACCCACAGGAGCAACAGATCCGGGCAGAGGGTTGCCGGTTATGGAGTATCACGGTGCGGAAGCGGTACTCTACGGAGGTGAACTGACGGCACAACAGCAATTTACCGAAAAATGGAGTATCGCAACCCAGGCCGATTACGTTTATGGCGATGAGCTTGGTGATGAAAGTCGTCAGCCACTGCCGTTTATGCCTCCCTTTCGGGTGGGTGGTTCTATCAGCTATGATAACGGAACCGGCTGGGCACGGACCGGGTTGCGGCATGCTCTGGCACAACGACGAACGGCTTCAGCGGAAATGTCCACTGACGGATATACCCTGACACAGATCGCGGGTGGTGTCCGGCTGGGTAATCAAAAACTTCATCATGTAACACTTACCATTGAAAATCTGTTTGACGTGACCTGGCGAGATCATCTTTCCCGCATTGAACAGCGGGATATCCCCATGATTGGGAGAAATTACAGGCTGTCGTATCGTCTTTATTATTGATGTATCGGCCAACATATAATAGATGTGGGTATAAGCAACAGCAGGGCAGAAATAACCCACACATTGAATGCCCGCGTTAGCAGGTCTTGATGATGTGAGTTCCTGGGTATGCTGGACACATGGTGACATGACGGTATCTCAACCTGATCCTCCAAATCTGCTTGATATAAGTGAATCTACTGATATATTTACACTCATGCAGTATTAAAACATGCAATTATCACAATAAGTGTTGTACTTCATTTTCCCGAAACCTCATGTAAATCACAAAATAATCCCCCACTTTGACAGGTTTCGAAAATTCGTCATGTCTCAGTTTGCCAACTACTCGCCTTACATGTTCCGGATAATTCGCCAGGTCTGTTGACCGCAGAATATATGCGGAATCCACTGAGGGGACTTCCTGGAGGCGGCTCGCGAGCTCAAAAAAATCTGTTCCCTCTTTCAGTTCAGCATATAATGAATCTGCTTCTTCCATGCAGGTAGCCCACAGTTCACCGATGGCGTAAATGGCCGGATCATATAAAGGCTTTATATCAAGTACTATGCGGTATATCACACCTTCCGGAGGACTGTTCGGAGGCAACCTGGAAAAACGCCACTTTTTAATTGAATCAATTGTGGCTGCGTCCCATTCGGAACGCCCGCTCGGATTCATGATTACCACTTCATCAACACTGCCGTCAGCCATGATTCGAATCAAAACCTTCGGTTTCGCCCTCTGTGTATAATTTGTTGAAGTCAGATCCGGAAGCATGGTCATTTCGACAATTTCTATTTTCTCATCACTTGCTGCGTCACGGCCAGGGACGCAAGCGATGAGAAAATATGCAATCATTACGGAGAATACTACACGATATATCGACATAGAACCTCCTTTTTATTAGGGTTACAGCTTCTGATTATCTACCTGATCAAATCAAGGCCCTTTAATGCTGATTCATCATCCGGATTTGCAAGTAGAACTTTTTGGAACAACACTATGGCCTCCCGGTTTCGTTGAAGCATCAGTTTGTTCCAGGCATAAAGTAAAAGCGAATCGTAATCGAAAGGATAGAGATTTACCACTTTTTCGATGTACGGATTTGCCCGTTCATACTGCCCTCTGTTGTAGTAAATCAAACCCATCCGGTAATTTATCAAACTGTTTTGGGGGTCGATTTTCAGGATGCTTTCATACAATGAAATGATATCATCCCACATTGCCAGGGCGGACCAGGGTAAGGCTAGACCCAGCTTGGACTCTATGGCATAAGGCTTTAACTCAATAGCACGTTTATAATAGACAATCGATTCGTTCATTGTCCCTTTTTGATAGTTCAACCACCCGAGACGCAAGTTTAATTCATAGGAGGAGGGTTCGTACACATTTCTGAGAAGTTCAATTGCTTGTTCGATATTACCACTATTTTCCGACTCATAGCTTGCTTTAAATGCCGCTGAAAGATTATCAAAGGCAAAAACAGGTGTTGCTCCTAGTAATAGTATTGCTGTTATTAATAAACGGATTGTTACCTTTTCCATATTACTACTGCTGTTATTGAATTGGTGCTGTAGGGTATTGTTTCGGGTACTTGAAAACCAGTCTGTGATGGTACAAAGCTGCTTTCTTTCTTATAATATACATAATTCAACCGGAGATGTATCCGGGGTGTAATAATCGTATGCAAACTCAGGCCATATTTCTGCTTAATAACATCGGTATCATTAAAAATTACAGACCCGTCATATGTAATAACGTTCATGATCTCTCCAAATGATGCCTCTGCTTCTGCCCAGATTCTGTCGGACAATTTCATTCCTATATTCTGATGAAATATGAGTTCGTCTCGCCAATTCTTATCAACCATCTTCTCTGTCTGCAGTGAGAGGGTGGAGGTTGTATAGAGATTCAAATTTCCAAATGGGAAAAGCGCAATCATCGCATCCTGCTGAAATTGAGTGGCATCATTCACATTTCCGATATTGGATGATAATCCTGCTGTGAGGTAGCGATATCGGCGATACAACGACACAAATCCAACGAAGTTCACATTGGTAACCGGCTCAGAAAATGCTCCCGGTCTGCCCGGAGCAGGAATCGTACTGCTCATATAATTCAGCAAGTGGATGTAATGAAACCCGAATCGAATATCGAGGCCCGGTTTGATTAAAGCTGTTGTGCCCAAATAATATTGGTTCACATAGGTCTTGTCATCCTGGTTCAGCAAACTTGTGTTACCGATGTTATAATATTGAAAGTAATTTCTCTGAAGATGTGTATAGGAATGCTGAAGCCAGAAACGCGATCCCACGCGGTGCTCTAACCCGATATTCACAAGATGATATCCTGTTGTAATGGTCTGATACCCTTCCGCATCGGTTGATAAATCGAATTGTGCTGTTGTGGATGAAGTGGCTCCGGGATGATATGAGTATGCGATGTAGGCCTGTTTCAGGCTGTTATCTGCCAAATTCAGTTTATTTCTTAACCGGGTTGAAAAAGTATCATCCAGATATGCCGCCTCGTACTCTCTGCCTGAATAAACATAAGAGTAATAGAGATATTCCTTTAATACATCATCTTCAGCGCTCATTCGACAGGCCGCCTGAAAATGCCGGATAGCCTGATGATAATTTCTCTTTTCATACCAGGCTACACCCAGGCGGTAGCGCAGATAATAAAAGTCCAGACCCTGCTTCAATGCCTCGTTACCTGTACTGATGAGCGTGTCCCAATCCTGATTGGCCCACAAAGCATAGGTGGCCGCATCAACGGAGCTGGTTGTGGGCCGGTCCTGCCCAAATCCGGTATGAGGTACCAGACACAGGACGATTATGATCAGAAGACTTAAACGCATTTGGCTTTAATTAGTATGTTTTTGCCGGTAAAATGAAAACTTTTTAACCCTTCTTTACCCAACATGAAACGGTATGTCATTTCATCGGCAGTGCGTGTGAATGCTCTTTTTTTCACAGAGCCGTACAGTTGAAAATTGGGTGGAGTGATCCGGCTGTTCTGCTCGGGATAGTTCAATTCATATACA
>SLQC01000341.1 GCA_007131625.1 Balneolales bacterium
CCCTCTCGGACGTAGGTCCCACTGAAACCTGCAATCCCGCCAATGTATTGCAGCAGTTCTTCAATGGTGATTTCGGCATTCATGTCACCTATATGGAAAATCTCGTTGTTGGCCTCCTGCGTTTCCATTGCGGCTATCGTCCCGTTTGCGGCATCATCGATGAAGTTGAACGCCCTGGTCTGGTCATGGCCGTACATCCGGAACGGGTCTTCACCATCAACAAAACGTTTCACGGCCTGCGGGATGACATGCTTGAAGCCCATCCGGGGTCCGTACACATTGTGGTAACGCACTATGGTACAGTCAAATCCGTACACTTTTGCATAGTTCATGAACCCGGATTCACCAAGCATTTTCGTCACAGCGTAAGTAAATCGCGGATGGGTGATATCCTCAATGCAAAGCGGGACATCCTCCGGGGTCGGCACCCGGTATCCAAAAGCTTCCACCGCTCCTGCATAACATTCGCTGGTGGATGTGAAAAGTACTTTTTGACAGGCGCCCTGCTTCAGCCATTCCAGTGTGTTCATGATCAGCATGGTGTTGATGCGGATGAGCTCATTCGGCATTTTGCTGGTGTACTCTACCCCAACCACCGACGCAAGCATGTATACCTGGTGGTAATCCGAATCCAGCCGGTCAAAAGCCGATGGATCCGTAAAATCCGCGTTTATGACCTTGACATCATGGGCCTTGACCAGGAATTTGAGCTGATCGTCCATTTTTCCCCGGAAGAAATTGTCGCCGACGGTCAGGTCGTATCCTCCCGCAATCGCCAGTTTCTGAAGGATATGAAAACCGATGAAGCCGGCTCCTCCCAGTAAAAGTACTTTTTTAGACATCACCTCTACCGGTTACGATATATGAGTGTTGAGGGAATCCTGCACGGATCGGGTCCGATACGGAGCCGTGCGGATCAAATAAGGCCATGGGCTTGTTTGCGTTCAGGATTTTGTGCAGAAGGCTGTCATCAAAATATGTTTTATGGGCGGTGCCCAGTATGACCGCATCATAATCGCCGGTTTGCGTTTCTTCATCAGAGCATGTTTCCAGCTGGTATTCCTCCCAGAATGGCACATAGGGATCGTGCAGTGCAAGCCGGACCTGTCTGTCCCGCAACGCTGCAAACAGCGGGTCGACCGGTGTGGAACGGGTATCCCCGACATTCGGGAGGTAGGATATGCCCAGGATCAGGATATTTTTATCGGCAATCCCTTCCCTGAAATGCTGAAGTATGAGTCCCAGGGTGTGTCCGGGCATTTGGTCGTTGATTTCGACCGCCCTCTCGGATTGAGGCAGGCGTTTTGCACCGAATAAGTGCTGGCTGGACCAGCTTGCCAGCAATGGGTCCTTGGTCAGGCAATATCCACCCACACCCAGGCCGGGTTTCATGATGTTTCTGTGGGTTGGCCGCATCCGGATGGCATCGATGATCTCAAACAGGTTGACATCTGCGGTTTCGGCGAATTCCGTCCATTCCTGGATAAAAGCGATGTTCATGGCGCGGAAAGAATTTTCCAGCACCTTGGCCATCTCGCTGGCCGTGGTGTTTCCAAGGCGTGTGAGCGGATATTCGTCCGTTGAGATGATGGTTTTCAGAAATGCTTCGACAGCGTCGGCGCTTTTTTCATCGATGCCGGAATAGACGCGATAGAAATTCCGGATGGAATCGATGTAACCGGGACCGGGCATCACTCTTTCATAGGAGTGGCCGATCATGAATTCACATGGAAGGTTTCTCTTTCTGAATTCCTCCTCGAATACGGGTTTCACCAGCTTTTTGCATGTCCCTGGCGGGACCGTTGATTCCACCAGAACCAGCACATCCTGCTTGCAAACGGCTGCGATGGAGCGGATGGCATCCCTGAAGGGATCAAGTGTGACACTGTAGCTGGTGTCCAGATGCTCATCGCGCACTCCCTTGTGCACATCCAGGTTGATATCCACCACGACGACATCCGCCCTGGCGTACACTCCCTGGTCTGATGTTGCCCGGAAGTTGTTGCGTCTCCTGGCCACTTCGAAGCACTCGGACACTTTGGGGTCGCTGCTCCGGACCGGGAACTCCCCGGCATTGAGCTTGTCGATCACCCCGGCATTGGATGGCAGGTCTACCCCGATGACATCGTACAGATCATTCGGGTTGCTTGCAACGACCAGTGCCATTGCGGCACCGACGAATCCCAGGCCCTGAATCACTACTGTTTTCTTCTTCACGATGCTGTTGTGGCTACCTGTTTCATGTTTTTGTGCATGTTCACCGGCTGGCAGGAACTGTAGTATATGCAAAATAGGCAGCCGGGTTTTCCTATCGCGATTTTTTCCATTGGTTGTATGTGACCTTGAGCCAGTATCTGTTGGGATGGTTCCTGAAGTATACCAGAGTTTTTTTCATTTTTTCGATGCCGGCTTCATAATTCCGTTCGGGTTGCAGGGTTCCGTCCTGTTTGTAAACGGCCTGGAGGATCCGGTCCAGTTCCTCCACTGACTCACGCCGGTGCAATTCACTGACGTACTTTTTGTATTGTCGCCAGGGGCTGTACTTTGCAGATTGTTTGATCATGATCATCAGGTGAAATCCATACCAGACATACAGATCGTTTTGCAATGATTCAAACAGGCCATTGTCCATGAGCACCTGTTTCAGTTGCTCCTTGGATTCCAGGATATCAAAATGGCGGTCATCAAACGAATGCATGATGGAACCTTCGCGTTGCCGGTAGCAATAGAGCGGGTCAGGGATGGTCACGATTTTTTTGCTGGCCATAAGCAGGTGGGGCGCCACAAAGGTGTCCTCCACCAGTTTTCCTTCAAAAAAACGGACGCCATCGAACAGTTCCCTGCGGTAGATGGCGTTGCATACTCCGGGATTCAGTTGTTTGTGGAAGAAGGCACGGAAGAAGGTTTCTTTATCCTGCATTACCAGCTCTGTGTCCTGAATTCCTTTCATTCTTTGCGTGCGGCTTTCATTGAAGTACAATTGGATTCCGCACTTCACCATGTCGGCGCCGGTACGGGTGATGGCATCATGCAGGACGGCAAGCATGTTCTCTGAGATGAAATCATCGCTGTCAATAAATACAATATAATCGCCGGTTGCGTGATCCAGGCCGGTGTTTCGTGCCGCAGAGAGCCCTTTGGCCTGCTGTTCCACGATTTTGACCATGTCGTATCGGGCGGCATACGATACGCTGATTTCAAGGGTACGGTCCCTGGATTCTTCATAGGCCAGCAATACTTCAAATGGCATGAGTGACTGGTTCAGGACCGACTCAAGACATTCTTCGAGGTAGTCCTCAACATTAAATACAGGGACGAGTACGGATATGGACATTGCCTATGGACTTCTTGAACAAGAAAGTTTTTTCAAGGCTCTTTTCTTCCCGTTTTTATATTTGGTTTCAAGCCAGAAAGTATTTGGTTTTCTTATAAATTTTTCCAAAGTATTCTTTGTGTTTGCAAAGTATTTCTTTTTGTCATTATTGATATTCATTTTCTGCACAGCATCGAGATGGTATATAATTTTATGCAACTCCTCTCTTGCCAAATTATCATTGATTCTATTTACATGTTTTCTATAGGTAAAGTAAGAACTATATCTTGTTGCATTTTTAATAGTCATCATGAAATGAATTCCTGACCATAAATAATAATCACCTTCAAATAAATCATATAGGTCGTTTTCAATCAAGGTCTGTTTGAGATGGTCATTTAACTCAATAAGGTCAAAATGCCGATGATCGAACGTGTGCATGATCGACCCTTTCCGTTGTCTGTAATAGTAGAGGGTGTCTGGGATAACAGCAATTTTATTGCTTTTAAGCATTAACTGAGGTTTGATGAAATTATCTTCCATCATTTTTCCCTCCAAAAAACGAAGATCATCAAACAGATAATTCTTATATATCGCATTGCAGACACTGGAGTTAATGATATTGTCAAAGAAAGCGCGAAAAAAAGCTCTTATACCCTCAAGTACGATATCATTACCTTCAATTCCCCACCATTTATTGACCTCATTCTCATCAAGGAATCTCCAGACTCCACATTTTACCATGTCAACGCCCAAGTCGACAGCCTTCTTATATAAAGTAGCAAGCATATTTGCAGCGATGAAGTCATCACTGTCTATAAAGACAATGTAATCACCTGAAGCATGATCCAATCCGGTGTTTCGTGCGGATGCCTGTCCCTGGTTATTCTGATTTATGAGTCTTATATGTTTGAATTTCTGCGCAAATATTTCACAAATTTCTTTACTTCGATCTGTTGAACCGTCATTGACCAGTATAATTTCATGCGGTTTAAGTGTCTGTGTGATTAATGAATCAAGACATGCCTTCAGATATTTTTCTACATTATAAACAGGAACGATAACGGATATTCTACTCACTGCCTTTACCCCTGGAATTTGCTCATCATGCTTTTCTCCATTTCCCATATTTAATTTTCAGCCAAAATATGGTATTGTTTTTTTTAAACCTGGTAAGAATTCTCCTTGCTTTATGCATGCTTTGAATCTGTTCCTGACTCATTTCTGCGTTCTCGGAGGGACTCAATTTTGCTTCTAACACCTTCTCGAATTGACTATCTGGCACCAGTTCTGCAAACTTATGTATATATTTTCTGAATTGAAAATAGGAAGAGTATCTGGCTGCGTTTTTAATCGTTATCATGTATTGAAAGCCGGACCATGCGTAGTACTTTTCACAAAACCTTTCAAACAACCCGTTCTGAATCAGGATTTTTTTCAAATGATTGTTTGATTCGATAAGATCAAAATGTTTATCACTGAAAGCGTGCATGGTTGATCCGGGGCGTTGTAGGTAGTAATACAGTCCATCAGGAATTGTCACAATTTTTTCACTTTTTAGCAGCAGATAAGGTGTGATGAAATTATCTTCCATCATTTTTCCCTCAATAAAACGTAAGTCTCTAAACAGACTTCTTCGGTAAATGGCATTACAAACACTGGGATTGAACTTGTGAGAAAACAAGGCCTGGAAGAAATCCATCTTATTCCGCAGAACCAGCTCATGATCTGCAATTCCTTTCATTTTTTCAATTCGGCTGTCATTGAAGTACAACTGGATTCCACATTTAACGATATCAGCATCAGAATGGACTGCTTTATTACACATAACGGCTAGCATGTTTTCCGAGATGAAATCATCGCTGTCAAGAAAAACGACATAGTCCCCGGTTGCATGGTCCAGACCAGTATTGCGCGAGGCGGATAAACCTTTTGTTTTTTGTTTTATTATTTTGATATGGCTGTATTTACGGGCGTATAATTCACAAATGGCTAAGCTTTGGTCATCTGATTGTTCATACACCAGCAATACTTCATATGGCTGCAGTGACTGAGCCAGAACCGAATCCAGACATTGTTCAAGATAGTCCTCAACATTAAATATCGGGATTAGAACAGATATTTTCTTTCTATGTAACATCCCTTATTCAGAAGTTAATTCTTGTTTTTTTCCAATTGTTGTATTTAGCCTTCATCCAGAATATTTCAGGACTTTTTCTAAAGTTTGCAATAACTTTCTTTGATTTTTTCACGGTCTCAAGATGCCCGTTGCTGCTATTTTCGTCTTCACCTTGTCCGGTGTCGGCAGCCAGAACAGCCTCCAGCTCATGTTCCGGTACCAGTTGATGGAATCTGCGGACATGTTTCCTGAATGCCGGATAGGAGCTGTATCGCGCGGCATGTTTGATCAATATCCTCAGGTGGACCGCATACCACATATGGAAATCGTTTTGAAGCGCCTCAAACAGATCGTGGCGGATGAGTATTTCCTTCATCTGTCGATTGCATTCGATGACATCGAAATGTCGCGAATCGAACATGTGCATGGTGGACCCTTCCCGCTGCCGGTAGTAGTACAGTCCGTCAGGTATCGCCACAACCTTGTCGCATGCCAGCAGGATATGCGGGACGATAAGGGTGTCCTCATAGAACTTCCCCACCTCAAACCGCAGATTGTCGAACAGTTTACTTCTGAACAGCGCATCGCAGACGCTGTTTATGATCTTCCTGTTGAGCAGGGCCCGGAAAAAGGACAGTTTGTCGCCCAGTATGATTTCCTCTTCTTCAATGCCCCACAATTTCTCTATTCGGTCTTCATGGAAGTGATACCAGATTCCGCATTTCACCATGTCGGCACCGGTACTGACAACTTTATGGTGCAAGTTGGCGAGCATGTGCTCAGAGATGAAGTCGTCACTGTCCACAAATGCAATGAAGTCCCCTGAAGCAAGGTCGAGACCGGTGTTCCGTGCAGAAGCCTGCCCCTGGTTTTCCTGGTCGATAAGCGTTACAAAGTCGTATTCATCGGCGTAGGACTTGCAGATTTCCCTGCTGGCATCCGTGGAACCGTCGTTGATCAGCAGCACTTCGCCCGGTTTGAGCGTCTGGGCCAGTATAGATTCCAGGCACTGCTCAAGATAGCTCTCTACATTGTATACCGGGACAATTACTGAAATATCACTCATTACTATTGTTCACCCAATTTAATTCGATTCCGCGATATAAAGATATTGTGTTGTATACGGTACCGCAATAGATATCAGAAGATCATAGCCGTGTTCTTTTTGCAAAGCCTGGTATACCAACGGCGTTATTTTAATGAGTGGCCACAA
>SLQC01000336.1 GCA_007131625.1 Balneolales bacterium
TCAAAATAGCCAGCACCGGGCAGTCCATTATCGCATTAAGCGGTGGCAATCAACAAAAAGTGGTTATCGCGAAAAGCATGCTGACCAATCCAAAGGTCCTGCTGATGGATGAACCCACACGAGGAGTCGATGTTGGGACAAGACATGATATTTTTAAAATAATGAGTGAGATTGCCGGTAATAATGCCGCTGTCCTGTTCACCTCTTCCGACCTGAGAGAAATAACAGAAATGACCAACCGTGTGCTGGTGATGGCAAAAGGAAAAATTACCGCCGACCTGAGAGGCTCCCGTATCACTGAAAAAAATATTCTGGATGCTTCCGTTGTCAATTCCGACATGACGAAAAACGAACAATAAAATGGCCAATACCTTTTTCTCAAAAACCAATGCGCCATCCGGCAAAAAATCTTCCAAACTGCTGTTGCTGCAGATGCGGGCCTATCTGGCACTGATGATTGTGATTGTCATTTTTGCGGCACTCAGCCCGACCTTTCTGACGACAAGTAATCTGATTATCATGGCCAAACAGGTGGCCATCAATGCCATTCTCGGTATCGGTATGACCTATGTGATTCTGGGTGCCGGTATTGATCTTTCTGTGGGCTCAATTGCCGGTTTGGCGGGCATGGTGGCAGGCTGGCTCATAACGGAAGGATTGATATTGCCGATGTTCGGGATCACTATCTTCTTTAATGTCTGGATTGTCATATTGATTGCATTGATGACGGGTGTTGCCATCGGTGCCGTTAATGGTTTTTTAATTACCAGGCTTAACGTTGCACCATTTATAGCAACGCTGGGCATGCTCTACATTGCCCGTGGTTTTTCGATGCTCATATCGGGGGGTGCAACATTTCCAAATTTGGCCGGCCTGCCATCCCTCAATAACACCGGTTTTCTGGTACTCGGTAATGAAATCATCCTGGGCCTGCCCCTTCCGATATGGCTTATGGTGTTTCTTGCTGTCATAGGTACGTTGGTAGCCCGAAAAACTACTTTTGGCCGACATGTCTATGCTGTTGGCGGCAATGAAGAATCAGCAAAATTCGCTGGTATACGTGTCAAGCGTATTAAAGTGCTCACCTATGTCATTTCCGGATTTTGTGCAGCTCTGGTCGGGTTAATCATCGCCTCGCAACTCGGATCTTCCCATCCTGCAACCGGGACCATGTATGAACTCAATGCTATTGCCGTTGTTGTTCTTGGAGGTACCTCGCTGATGGGCGGACGGGGTACCATCATCGGAACCATTATTGGCGCCTTTGTAATCGGTGTTTTGGAGAACGGAATGGTTCTGATCGGAATGTCTGAATTTTGGCAGATTGTCGTGAAAGGATTTGTTATAATACTTGCTGTGGTGGTTGATCAACTGCAACAACGAATGCAGCATGAAGCATTGGCAGATTCGGCTTCCTGAGCACCATGATGAATGGATGATTATTTCAATATAACCAAGTAAAGATATCATTATGAAAGGTTTAAAGATTCATGTACTGTTTTACCATACCCTCATTGCACTCCTTGCAATTTCATGCGGAAACGATGATCCGGAAAACATGGAAGGGGGTGACCGGGATTTGATCGTGATTATCACTCCCCCTCATGACAATCCTTTCTTCCTGACGGAAGCCAGGGCCGCCGATGCAAAGGCACGAGAACTGGGTTATCAGACGCTGGTTTTATCACACAATGATGACCCTGCACGTCAGGATCAACATATTGACAGGGCCATAGCAAGTGGTGCCTCCGCGCTAATTCTCGACAATGCCGGTGCCGACGTATCTATTGCTGCGGTGCGGCGGGCTAAAGAAGCCGGAATTCCCTCTTTTCTAATCGACCGGGAAATCAATGAATCGGGTGTTGCCATAGCACAGATTGTATCGAATAACTATCAATGTGCTACATTGGCTGCAGAGGAATTTGTAAGAGCCATGGGCGAAAGTGGCACGTATGCCGAGTTGGTCGGCAGAGAATCGGATACAAACGCACATGTACGCTCCAGGGGGTTCAATGATTTACTGGAACAGTATCCGGATTTGGTCAGAGTCTCCAGGCAAAGTGCAAACTGGAGCCAAACAGAGGGGTATACACGTGTAGAGACGATTCTTCAAGCACATCCCAATATAAATGGGATTATTTCCGGAAATGATACCATGGCCCTTGGTGCTGCTGCGGCACTTCGTTCATCAGGAAAAGATGATGTAGTTTTGGTCGGGTTTGACGGTAGTCCTGATGCTCTTGATGCGATCAGGGATGGGCGCATGTATGCTACGGTTCTTCAGCCGGCGGCAAAAATGGCACAAGTAGCTGTGGAACAGGCCGATATCTATATTCGGACCGGTGAAACCAGTGACTCAGAAAGACAGTATTTTGATTGCGAACTTATTACTGCGGATAACGTGGATCACTTTCACATGTTTGAAAGGGTTGGAGAATAGAAAACAGTCCAAGTAAAACATTGTAATAGGATAGGCAGAAGATTTGTAAAGTGATCTTAATGAGCATTCTCCAATACGTTTCTTATAATCAATACTTGTTTGATCGTGTTGCTGTAATTTGGGAATACCAAAATTTGTCATTCCGAGTCACTACATTTTCGAGACACTACGTTGAAATGGTTTAAACATGCATAACCCGATTATACCTTCGGTTTGCATAAATTATGTGCATTACTTGACCACTTTTTCAATTATTTCTGTTTTTTTTACTATGGACAAATCGACACAATTCAAGATTTTCACAGACCCGGTTCACGGTTTTATCAACGTACCAAAAGGCCTGATCCTGAAACTCCTGGATCATCCCTATGTACAGCGGTTGCGTCGGATCCGACAGCTGGGTTTGGCGAACACTGTTTTCCCCGGAGCGGAACACTCCCGTTTTTCACACGCTTTGGGGTCGCTCGGGCTTATGCAGCGGGTCCTGAATCATCTAAGAGAACAGAACACCACGATCACCCACAAAGAGTTCGAAGGTACACTGATAGCCATATTGCTGCATGACATCGGACACGGACCCTATTCTCATACTTTGGAAAAAATCATCATACCCCATAGCCACCATGAGAAGCTGACACTGTTGATGATGCAGGAACTGAACCGTCAATTCGATGGTCAACTGGATACTTCCATAAAAATATTTACCGACCGGTACCCCAAGAAATTTCTTCACCAATTGATCTCATCACAACTGGACATCGACCGGCTGGACTACCTTCGGCGCGACAGCATGTTTACCGGTGTCCTGGAAGGATCCATCGGTATAGATCGCATCATCCGGACCATGCGAGTCCACCAGGGAAATATCGTTATTGACAAGAAAGGCATTTATGCCGTAGAAAATTATATTGTTGCTCGGAGGTTGATGTATCTTCAGGTATATCTGCATAAAACAGTTCTTGCCGGTGATAAAATGCTCCTTGCCATACTAAAATACGTGCGCCGATTGTTAGAAAGGGGTGATGCGATCAATTTTTATTCCCCTGCTCTGGAGTATTTTTTCCAGGTTCGATTGGACGCATTCAGGAAGATTGATAATACGATGCTGAACACTTTTATCTCCCTGGACGATAACGACATATTGATTAACTTGAAATACTGGCAGCATTCGGATCAACCCGTGCTCCGGGATTTGTGTCGACGTTTTCTGAATCGGAATTATTTCCGAACCACATTTCTGGACACGAAACCGACGGATAAACAGCTGGATGACTGGAAGAAAAAAACAATGAACACACTGCATAACATGTGTTTACCCTCAGATGAAGCCGCTTTGGATTGTTATTTTTTCTCCGACAACAGTCACAGTAAAGCGTATACCTATCATAGTAACGGGATCTGGATTCTGCAGAATGACGATATCGCCGTAGAGTTTTCTAAAGCGTCGGACAGCCGACATATTTCAGCTCTGACCCGGCCTGTCATCAAACCCTATGTAGTGCATTTAAAATCAATAGCAATTTAGGCTGGCCTATAAAATTTTCTTGCTTTATGAAACTTTGGATACCCCCCCTTACCGCATTTATCTTTCTACTTCTGATCAGCGGTAATCCTGTGGAATCCACCGCCACGGTCGACGATGTTAATTCCGATACCACCATCCAGGGCGAAAATGTTATTTCTGATACCACAATCCAGGGCGGCAGTGCTATCCTCGATCCCAACACCCCGGCCGACACTATCATATTCGATTCTTCCGAATCCCCACGGGTCTTACTTTCACAAGGCACCCTCTCTGTCACCCGGGATCAAGAAAAACTGTTGTTGCCGAACGGCAGTACTCTCCTTGTTGGTGACACCATCGAAACCCGGTCCAACCAGTTTGCTGTTATTCATTTCCCGTCCGAAGCTGTGATGATCGTTCACCCGGTTTCAATGGTTACCCTGAATTCACCCTCTTCTCTTCATCTTATCAGTGCCGACATACAGTTTGAATCCGGAAATTCGCTTGCACCCTTCCCTGACAATGTTACATGTTTTGATACCCGAGTGACGCATACTGGCAGCCAAAAAGCTGCTGCTTCTTTTATGCTACAATGCAGAGGACAATCGGGAATCATACTTGCTTCGCACTCGGGTTCTCAACAGCTCGATTGTCACAACAAATCCTTTCAGGTATCTGCCGGCGGCGCCTTGATGGGACGAGCCTCTTCATCCGGTTTTGAGGAAGCACTCTTGCCGGATCAACCCATTATAACAGACTCGGCAGGAATTGAAAAATATCAACCATCAGACTTAATTTATAAACACCGGCTGCACTGGCAGCCGATTCCGATGGCTGACCAATACTTGCTTCAAGTCTCCCGAATTGATATCGATGAAAATACACCTGTTCACTGGTTTCAATATCAGAGGGAACGGCAGACTCCCATAGACAGCTTGTCGCCCGGTTCGTACAAAATCCGGGTGGCAGCTGTAGATTATTATGGTGTCATGGGTAGCTGGTCCGATCCGTTTTACTTTGATCGATAAATTTCAGGAATCCGGAGTTGTCGGTCGCATTAACGTTTTGCATAACGGTACATTCCAGCTCTGAGCACACGATTATCCGGATCGACAACAAAGTTTGACCGATCGTGAACAGAGATTGCCTCATTGGGCTGCGGTATAATCAACTTCCGCTCCTTTCCGTCGTAAATTTCCACCGGCATGGGAAAAGGGTTTCCGGAAGGGACTTTCCAGGACAGATAAATCAGGTCTCCCTCCCATCGCTTACGCAGTTCCGGAAGGTCTGCATGGCGTAGGTAGGCATCAAAAAACCAGTCCATATTTTCACCGGTCAGCGATTCCACAATGTCGATGTAATCCTGCGTATCTACGAAACGTCCCGGCTCTAACGGAGTGTTCTTATTCTGATTCTGATCTGGCCGGATCATATAGCGCAACGTGTCGAAAAAAAGTTCATCGCCAATCATTTTCCGCAGCGTATGCAGTACCCAGGAGCCTTTCATATAGATGTCGCGGCCCTCGAACATTTCCCTGGTTGACTTGACCCCGGTCGGTGCTATCGGGATATTATTCTCGATGCGGCTGTACAGTTTCTTCATGAAGTACCGATACTGTTCCGGGCCGTGAAGTTTTTCAGCAAAAAGTGGCTGCATATATGTCCCGAAGCCTTCATGAATCCAGAAATCCTTCCAGTCGTAAGCGACAACATGGTTCCCCCACCACTCATGGGCCAGTTCATGATGATGAAGGTCGTCAAAACCGGAATCCGTCTCAAATACTACGTCATTTTTATATCCGGCGCCATAAGCGATCAGGGTCTGATGCTCCATCCCCAAAAAAGGGGCCTCCACCACACCGTACTTTTCCCGGAGAAACGGATACGGACCGAGCAACTCTTCAAAAAAGCCCATGTGCTCCTCAATTTGATCCATCAATTCCACAGCTTTATGGTAATTCTCCGGGAGCGACCAGAAATGAATCGGGAATATGTCGCCAGAAACGCTCTCGTAACTTCGAACCAGCTCTGAATATGGTCCGATATTCATTGTCACGGCATAATTGCTGATCGGACTGTTTGTAACCCAATGAAATGTTCGTGTACCATCACTGTATGATTTTTCTGAGCGTAATACACCATTTGAAACCGCTGTGAGTCCGTCCGGCACAGTGATCTTGAGGGACACCGAATCGGGACGGTCTGAAGGATGATCTTTTACCGGCCACCAGATATCGGCTCCGTTTACCTGGCAGGAGACACCGACCCACGGTTCGCCGATGTCAGTTTGTGCCCAAGTGAAGCCTCCTTCCCACGGAGGATTCGGGGCTGTCCGGGGTTGCCCGTTATAGGTGATCTCTATCATAAGCCGGTCGCCAGGATGGGCTTTCTCGGATAGTTCAGCAATAATCAGACCCTTATCATGGCTATAATCAAGCAATTCGTGATGTGACTCGGATTGAAGCCAAAGCACACGCTCCGTCCGGAAAATGGTATCCAGATGTACCACAAACCTTTTCATTTCTTCACGGACATGTGCATGAACGATCACACTGCCGTGGATTGTACTGTCATGCGGATCGACAAACAGATCAAGGTCGTAGAAATATACATTGTATGCCGCCTGATCCGATAAAAGCGGGCCACCGGAATCCAGTATGTTGTTTTCATATACATCCAATGACTGAAGTACGGGAATGTCACCGGCTGCCTGTAGTATCACCGGTATCAGCAATAACATTACGATGGTTCCCTTCATATTCATCCTCATCTATTTGTTGCTCCTAATACCTTTTTCATCATTACATCTCAATCAATGACTCTCCATATAATCAGCCGGTCACTTGAGACGCTGCAAGTAATACATTTGCCTGAAATTCAATGCTTATAGATAAAAAAATCAGCCTGAGACTAAGAACATAACGAATCCGGGAAAATTTCGGGATTCAAACCCGATCTCCAGACGGACTTCAATTTTTTTATATTCTTTGATAATCGACAAACGTCAATTGTGAACGTTCCTCTCTTGCCATTTCTTTCCATACCGTGCCAATTTCATCACGATATTCCGGGAAAAAAGTATCCCCGTCATAGGAACGGTGGATAATTGTAATCTCAAGTTGGTCGCAAACAGGCAGAAATAGCCGGTAAATTTGCGCACCACCAATAATATAGACCCGCTCCTCCCCCTGAAGCTGATTCAACACCTCATCCTTGTTCCGGCAAACTTCTACATTGTCGTAATTTGCGTTTCGGGTAAGTACAATGTTTCTCCTTCCAGGCAACGGCTTTTCTCCGAGTTCCTCGAAAACACCCCGCCCCATCACCACCGGCGCACCCATCGTTCTCTTTTTAAAATGGGCTAAATCTTCAGGAATGTGCCACGGCAGCTTTCCTTCTTTACCAATGACGAGGCCGGGATCGTGGGCAGCGATTAGAGAGATCTTCATAGATCAGATGAATCTGTTGGATGGGTTTTGTATCTGATGAATCCTATTTATCAACGTGGATTATCGGATTGATCGGACTGCACAGTCTTTTCAGACAGCTACTTCGAATGGTATTTTCGGATGCGGGTGATAATTTGTCAGCTTGAAGTCGTCGAGAGTCAATTCATCAATATCCCTTGCGTTGATCTCAAGATCCGGCAATTGACCGGGTTTGCGGGAAAGCTGTTCAAGAAGACCATCGATATGATTTTCATAAATATGCGCATCTACTATGGTATGGGCGAACTGTCCGGGCTCCAGGCCAGTCAGTTTTGCTATGGCCATGGTCAGAGCGGAATAGCAGGCAAGGTTGAACGGGATGCCGAGTGCGATATCGCCTGATCTCTGTGTGAGATGACAGTTAAGCCTGTCTTTGGACACATTGAAGACAAACATGACATGGCATGGAGGCAAAACCATGTGCTTGATCAGACCGGGATGCCAGGCACTGACAACGATCCTCCGGCTTCCGGGATCATCTTTAAGCATACGAATAGCATTGGCAATCTGATCGAATTCCTTGAAGTTAAAGGCCGATTTTGTTACGATTCCGGCATCGCCTTCCATGCTCACTTCTTCCTCTTCAAAATATGGATATCGGCGCCACATTACCGGATAAATCGGCCCAACATGTCCGTCATCACCGGCCCACGCATCCCAAATATGACAATCATTTTCATCTCGAAGCCACCGGATATGATCTTCCCCCCGCAGGTACCAGAGCAACTCGAGGATAACCGAGCGAAACGGTACTTTCTTGGTCGTCAGAAGCGGATAACCGTCTGCGAGATCTACCCGGTAAAACTCCGCAAACGAAGAAATGGTATCGACCCCTGTTCGATTTGTTTTTCTGACACCTGTTTCGAGAATACGATTCACCAGATCCAGATAAGCTTTCATTGGTATGGAGTATGTTAAAGGGAATATAATTCGTTACAGAACCGTACACCAAGAGTATCGATCGGGTATTTCACCATGTTGAATGCGTGTTATCTGATCATAAAACTTGCGTGCAACCGGACCCATTTCCTCGGATGACACCGATATGGTTCGCTCTCCGTGCTTTATCATTCCAACGGGAGAGATGACAGCGGCAGTACCTGATCCGAATATTTCTTTCAGCTCTCCTTTTTCATGAAGGGAGATAAGTTCGTCTATGGTTACCTGTCGCTCATCCACATTCATTCCCTCGGCATTTGCAAGTTCCAAAACACTGCTTCGGGTGACTCCAGGCAGAATACTGCCATTTAGTGGCGGAGTCACCAGTGAATCACCGATGACAAAAAAGATGTTCATACTGCCCACTTCTTCCACATATTTATGTTCTTTGGCATCCAACCACAACACCTGGGTAAACCCTTGCTGTTGAGCCTTTGTAGTCGGGTATAGGCTGGCGGCATAATTGCCAGGAACTTTAACATCGCCAACCCCGCCTTTTACTGCACGAACGAATTGTGGCATGGTAGTCAGGCGGATCGGGTTGATGCCCTCGGCATAGTAGTTGCCGACGGGGCTGCACATAATATAAAAACGGTAGTTCATACAAGCCCTGAGGCCCAAAGTCTGGTCAGCTGCGAACACAATAGGGCGAATATAGAGGGATTTGTACTTGGCTTTCGGCACCCATTTCCTTTCCAGATCTATCAATGTCATCAAACCTTCCCGGAAATACTCATCGGGAATTACGGGAATGCAGACCCGCTTACAGGAGCGGCGAAAACGATCAAAATGTTTGTCCATCCGGAATATATTGACCTTGTCATCTCCATACCGAAATGCTTTCATTCCTTCAAAAACCGCCTGGCCATAGTGCAGTGTAGAAACAGCAGGATACATAGGAATAGGGCCGTACGGCAGTATACGAGGATCCTGCCAGACACCATCGGAGTAAATGATCTCCAGTTGATGATCAGAAAACTGCTCTCCGAATGTGAGGTTTTCAAAATCAATCGTTGAAATACGGGACGTTGCTATCTTTTGAGTGTCTATGGTCAACTGTGACATGAATGCTTTCAAATTAATGGAATTAGTAATTTACGGTACTGATTAATCAGTGTAGAAAGAAAGTAGTATTGATACCATATCTTCACCCTAATTTTATTGCTGTGATTGTTCCAAAACCATCAAGGCAGCTTTGGCAGCGGCCTGTTCCGCTTTTTTTTTGGTTCTGCCGGTTCCGGTTCCCATTACATTACTTCCGACCTGAACTTCTATATCAAATACCTTTTCGTGTCCGGGTCCGGTTTCACGAACAACATTGTATTTCGGTAGCGGCATTTTCTTTGCCTGGATAGCTTCCAGAAACATGCTTTTGAAGTTGTTATGGATGGAAGTAATCTCTTCAAGATCGATATAATTTTGATAGAGTTTTATAACATAATCACGGCAGGTATCATATCCGTGATCTTTGTAAACCGCGCCTACCAGAGCTTCAAAAGTGTCTGCCATTACACTTTCGAGATACTCGATATCCTGGTTTTTTACTCGGTTACCCAGTTCAACGTAGTCCATGAGTCTAATACACCGACCGATTTCTGCCAGCATTTCACCATTCACCAGCTGTGATCGAGTCTGGGTCATAAACCCTTCGTTACTGGAAGGATATTTCCGGAAAATATATTCAGAAACAATAAGATCAAGAACGGCATCGCCCAAAAATTCAAGCTGCTCATAGGACTCCGAAACCGCCATTTTTTTTTCATCGATGATGGATCGATGCCGAAGTGCTTTAAGATACAACTCATGGTTCCTAATGGGCAATCCTATCCGCTTTTCCAGAGCATAAATTTTATTTCGATAACTGGGATCCAGCTTCCTCCGTTCAAAAAAAGCCCGAATGAGTTGCATCATTATTCGGCAAACTTTTTAAATACAATCGTGGTATTGTGTCCACCAAATCCGAAAGCGTTATTAAAACCATAAGTGATATCACGTGCTTCTGCTTCGTTGGTAGTGTAATTCAGATCACAGTCAGGATCCGGATACTTATAATTGATCGTAGGCGGAACAATACCATGATAAATAGCGAGTACCGTTGCTATCGATTCAGTGGCGCCAGCGGCTCCAAGCATGTGTCCCGTCATCGACTTGGTCGCATTCAAGTTCATTTTATAAGCATGATCACCGAAAACCTTTTTTATGGTCCTGGTTTCAGCAAGATCCCCGAGCGGAGTCGAGGTGCCGTGCATGTTGATATGATCAACATCCTCGGCTTTAATACCGGATGCCTTCAGCGCATTACTCATGGCCAGAGTTACCCCCAGCCCGTCCGGATCCGGTGCCGTAATGTGATAAGCATCAGCAGAAAAGCCGTATCCGACGATTTCGCCATAAATTCTGGCACTCCGTTTTACAGCTGATTCATAGGTTTCAAGCATCAACATGCCGGCCCCTTCACCAAGGACAAAACCGTCTCTGGTCTTATCAAATGGTCTCGATGCCGTTTCCGGAGAGTCGTTTCGGGTTGACATTGCCCTGATAGCGTTAAAACTGGCAAGCCCCATGCCGAACACCGGTGCTTCGGTCCCGCCGCACAAGGCATAATCCGCCTGATCATTTTGAATGGTATCATATGCCAATCCAATGTTGTGCGACCCGGTTGCGCAGGCTGAAATTGCGCAATAATTGGGACCGCGAAAGCCGTACTTAATGGAGACCTGGCCTGCAGCCATATCAGGAATCAGCATCGGAACGAAAAATGGAGAAACAGCCCTTTGTCCTCCTTCATAAAATTCGACGGCCTGCTTGTAAAAAATCTGCATTCCACCGATTCCGCTACCGATAAGTACAGCAACCCGGTTTCGGTCGATTTCATCGAGATCCAGACCGGAATCCCTGACCGCTTCTTCGGAAGTGATCATCGCATACTGACAAAATTTGTCCATGCGACGGGCCTCCTTGGCGTTCATATAATCAGAGGGGTTGTAATCTTCGATTTGGGCAGCAAACTTTGTAGGAAAGTTGGTGGTGTCAAAATTATCAATTGATTTCGCACCACTCTTTCCGGAAACCAGTCCGTTCCAAAATTCAGGGGCATCCTTACCTATAGGTGTAAAGGCACCAATCCCTGTTATAACGACTCTGCGTTTATGCATCAATCAGTTTGTGAAAAAGCAATTAGGAGATTTTTCCTTTCAGATATGTTACTGCATCTCCGACAGTAGCGATATTTTCGGCATCTTCATCGGGAATGCTGATGTCAAACTCTTTTTCAAACTCCATGATAAGTTCTACTGTATCAAGAGAATCTGCTCCCAGATCATTTGTGAAGTTGGCGTCATTTATCACCTCTGACTCATCTACTCCAAGTTTATCAACAATAATTGATTTTACTTTTGCATCTATATCTTGCGACATAATGTGTTACCTGTATGTGTTTTATGTTATCTTTTTGTTTTCGCGATTTTTTGGAAATTACCAATGGGCTCGCTTAAGTGCCATTTATAATAAAGATAGATTCCAGTTAAAGCAACTCATTTGGTATGGTTACATTGCCATTCCTCCGTCCACCGTAAGAACTGTTCCCGTAATATAGGAAGAAGCGTCAGATGCCAGAAATTGGACGGCCATTGCTATTTCTACCGGATTGCCTGCACGTTTCAAGGGAATTCTGTCTTTAATACTCTGAAGAACCTTATCATCCAGTTTTCCGGTCATCTCTGTCGTGATGTATCCCGGTGCCACTACATTTACACGAATATTCCGGGATGCCACTTCTTTTGCAAGTGATTTGGAAAACCCGATTACTCCCGCTTTGGATGCGGCATAATTGGTTTGTCCGGCATTTCCACCGATTCCGACGACCGAACCGATCGTGATAATGGAACCACTGCGCGCTTTCATCATCGGTTTGATTACTGCTTTCGAGTAATTAAAGACGCTTTTCAAATTCGTATGGATGACATCGTCCCACTGTTCTTCCGACATGCGAAGAATCAGGGTATCCTTTGTGATGCCAGCGTTATTGACCAAAATATCCGGTCCGGAAAACTCATTCTGTATCGTTGCAATTACCGCTTCCGTTTCGTTATACCGGACGGCATCAGCCTGTATCGCCTTTGCTTTGCGGCCTTTGGACTCAATTTCACGTACTACTTCTGATGCTGCATCCACAGACCGGGCATAGGTAATGACGACATCAGCTCCGGCCTCGGCCAGTTCCAGAGCTATCGATTTCCCAATACCCCTGCTCCCGCCTGTAACCAGCGCGGTTTTACCTTCCAGTGAAAATGAACTTATACTCATATCTTTGCTTTATCTTTTTAAGCGTGAGAATTCCTGATTGGTTATTCGAAACCGGATATTTCCACCTGTTTCAGAGTCCGTTTGACCAGTCCCTGCAAAACCTTTCCTGATCCAACTTCAATAAAATGTCGTGCACCATCTTCATACATGGACTGCAGTGTCTGTGTCCAGCGAACCGGATTCAGCAACTGCTCTTTCAAATTGATCTTGAGGAGTTCCGGATCAATTGTTCCTGTTCCGCTCACATTCGAATAAACTACAGCACTTGGAGCCAAAAATTCCAGTTCATCCAGAATTTTGTTCAGCTCTTCCCGTGCAGGCCCCATCAGCGATGAGTGAAACGCCCCGCTTACAGGTAATTTTTTCACAATTTTTGCACCAGATTCCTTCAGTTTTTCCATTGCGCTTTCTACAGCATCAACATGTCCGGATATCACAAGCTGGCCTTCGGTGTTGTAATTGGCAGGTACGACGATTGAGTCGGGTTCTTCGGAAACATTACGGCAAACTTCCTCCACAGTTGTGTCATCAATTCCGATTACCGCCGCCATGGTTCCAGGAGCTGTTTCACCGGCACTTTGCATCAAATTGCCCCGTTTCTGCACCGCTTTAAGGGCATCTTCAAAATCAAGCACCCCGGCTGCAGCAAGTGCGGTAAACTCACCAAGGCTGTGTCCCGCCACCATATCAGGCAGGTGTCCAAGCAATTCATACAGTGCAAAAGCGTGAACAAAAAGGGCAGGCTGAGTGTACTGGGTCTGTGTCAGGGTTTCATCCGGCCCCTTGAACATGATGTCGGTGAGCTGGTATCCCAGGATGTCGTTTGCCAGGTTGCAACGGCGGGCAAATTTACTGTCAAACCGATAGTGATCGACTCCCATTCCAGTTTTTTGTGATCCCTGACCGGGAAAAAGATACGATTTTTTCATTCGCTTATTTCATATGATTTCCAAGGTCAGTCGGAGAACCCATGTGATTAGTCTTTTGTTTTTGTGCCAGAGTTTTCGACCATGGTAGTTTCATCTTCAGTGAAAATTAAAGTGACCACTTGACGTAGGTAGCACCCCATGTATATCCACCGCCAAAAGCAGACAGCACGAGATTATCCCCTTTGTTAAGGCGGCCTCTCCAGTCATACAGACATAATGGAATGGTAGCAGCTGTGGTATTTCCGTATTTGTCGATATTGATCATGACCTTTTCGGTGGTGATGTCCATGCGGCGGGCTGTGGCATCGATAATCCTCAGATTAGCCTGATGGGGCACCAACCAGTCGACATCGTCGGCCGAAAGTTTGTTCTTTTTCATAATCTCAACCGCAACGTCCGCCATGCCTTCGGTCGCTCTCTTGAAAACGGGGCGTCCTTCCTGATAGATGTAGTGCATTTTCTTGTCGACCGTTTCATGACTGGCAGGATTGATACTGCCACCCCCTTTCTGTATCAGGGCTTCAGCCCCTTCCCCCGACGAATGAAGGATATGATCAATGATACCCGTTTCGTCGTCGCTCGGTTCCAGCAGCACACCAGAAGCGGCATCACCAAAAAGGATGCAGGTAGAACGATCTGTAAAATCGACAATGGAACTCATTTTGTCAGAACCGATAACAAGTACTTTTTTACATTGTCCGGTTGAGATCATAGCCGAACCGGTGCTCAGGGCATATATAAAACCAGAACAGGCAGCCGACAGATCGAAAGAAAAGGCATTGGTAGCTCCAATCATAGTCTGTGTCAGACAGGCAGTTGCCGGGAACAAATAGTCCGGGGTGACAGTGGCTACAATGATGGCATCGATCTCTTTTGGATCCAGATCAAGTTCATTGAGAATTTCCCGGGCGGCTTCAGCTGCCATGTAAGCAGAAGCTTTACCTGGATCCTTTAAAATACGCCGTTCACTTATACCGGTTCGGGTGCGTATCCACTCGTCGTCGGTATCGACCATGGCTTCCAGTTCCTTGTTTGTAAGCACATATTCAGGCAGGTAGTGACCAACAGCTGAAATTTTCGCTTTAATATTGACACTCATTTGAAAAAAAACTTTCCGTATTAATTTGTGAATTTCGCTTCGATGCCATCACGCCACCGATGCAATAATTTTTTTGTTGATATCTTTTTCCACCATTTTGACGGCGTTCAGAATCATATTCTTAATGGCTTCGGGAGAGCTGCCGCCGTGTCCGACCATACTGTTGCCGTTCACGCCGAGGAATGGTACACCGCCCACCTTTTGGTAATCAAATGGTTCAAACGCTTCCTGGAGAAGCGAAGTAATCAGAGTAATTTGATCGGTATTTAGCTGTTTCTTACGGATAACACCAGCAAGAAGGACGTTGAGTGCATCGGGAATCGACTCTCCGAATTTCAGCAGGATATTACCGATTACCCCATCACAGACAAAAACATCCGCCTGGCCCGACAGAATGTCTCGTCCTTCGATATTTCCAACGAAGTTAGGTAGTGCCTCAAGCAAGTGGTGTGTTTTTTTCAGCGTTTCAGTACCCTTTTCTTTCTCCTCCCCTACATTCAGAAGTCCGATTCTTGGAGTCTTTATTCCCATCACATCACGGGCATAAATATTACCCATGCACCCGAATTGAAACAGTATTTCGGGTTTGGCATCCAGATTTGCTCCGGCATCAATCATCAAACCCATTCCCTTTATTGTGGGAAAAAAAGTAGCTATGGCCGGCCGGATAATGCCGTTCAGGCGACCAAGTATAAATGCCGAAGCCGCCATCAATGCACCGGTGTTACCGGCACTTACAAATCCGTCGATTACCCCCTTTTGGTGCATTCCCAATCCAACGACAATGGATGATGCCGTTTTGCTTTTAACCGCTTGAGCCGGGGATTCATCCATACCGATCACTTGAGGTGCGTCTTGAATTGATATACGATCAGATGGATAGTCCAGATTCTTCAATTCTTCCAAAATCGATTCTTCAGGTCCAATGAGTACGACATTCAGGTCTTTGTTCTCTTTAACGGCCACTACTGCACCTTTTACAGGATTTTCAGGAAAATAATCCCCACCTGCTGCATCAACGGCAATTTTCATATGTTTAAATTTTTCTTATATATGAACGTCACATGTTATACCATGACCCTGTTTAATCATGCACCTGTGTGTCAGAGTTGATGCCCGGTCATGGGTGTTTCATCTGTTAATTTTGGATAGTAGTTGCTGCGATTTTAGTATCGGGTGTTCACACTTAGGTAAACAACATACTAAGCTTCGCTGGCAGCTTTTACAACTTCGCGTCCACGATAGTAACCGCAATAGCCGCAGGCACGGTGACGCTGATGAATGGAACTGCAATTCGGACATTCGGTGAGGGTGACATCAGCCAGTTTCAAGTGGGAACGGCGTTTGTCTCTTCTGGCTTTGGATGTTTTTCTCTTAGGATGTGCCATAATCTGGTTTTAATTCTTTGGTAATTCCTGTTTTAATTTTCGTAATGCATCCCATCTGGGATCAGATTCTTCGTCGTCGATTCCAAATCTTGCTTCAAACCCTGTCACTTCACCATTTTTGTAATATCTGGGATGAAGTTTTTTAACCGGTATACTCAGCAGTACAGAATCTCGTATTTCCCTGGTGATATCAAAGGTGTTCCGGGATGTATCAAGCCGGCGCAATGTGCCCGAGAGCTCTTCCCGTTCATCTTCAACATTCTGCTGAAATACCACTTCATAATCACTTTCCAGTTCCGTCTCAAATGTATCAAGAGATCTGTCGCAAATAAAATTCGCTTGTGATACCATATGACACTTTATTCTGAGATTATCTTCCTGCTTGTGAAATCTCAATTGCAATCGTATCTGCTTGACCCCGGAATGCTCGATTTCAAGATCTTCCGGACCCAGGAGCCGCTCTTCCTCAGACAACCCGTCGGGTATCTCGTTTAACCGAATCGAAACCATAATAATCAACTATCAATTTATTATAACAAATCTGGCAAAGTTAGCAAATTATGAGCAGATATACAATGCTATGAAACAACCAATAGAGAAAAGTCGGTATAAAGACATATGATGAAACCATGGATGCTCCATGTGACCTTATGAATTATATATTTTAAACACATGAAAACAAACCGAATCTTCGCTGTTCCACCATCTCGATAATTTTTCCCAAATCTTCTTTGTTATTGACAAAATCGAGGTGGTCGGTTTCAACAATCAGTTTTTCATATGGATAATGGTCGATCCACTCTTCATAAAGCAGATTGAGCCTTTCCAGATATTCAATGCGAATGGTGCTTTCATAGTCTCGTCCCCGCAGTTGAATCTGCCGGACCAGTGTCGGGACCTCGGCACGAAGGTAGATCAGCAGATCGGGTGGAGTAAGAAAATCGACCATCTCGTGAAACAAATTGTTATAATTTTCATAATCCCGTTTACTCATTAACCCCATTTGATAGAGATTTTTGGCGAATATCTCGACATCCTCATAGATCGTTCGGTCCTGAATGAAACTTTTCCCGGTGGTCACAAACTGTTTCTGATTCTTGAAACGGCTGGAGAGAAAATAGATTTGAAGATTAAAGCTCCAGCGCCTCATATCTTCGTAGAAATCAGACAAGTACGGGTTATTTTCAACTAATTCGTAGTATGCTTTCCAGTTAAAATGGCGTACGAGCAGTGAAGTGAGTGACGATTTACCCGCTCCGATATTGCCGGCAATGGCATAATAGGAGAATTTCTGTGGTGACTTATCAGTGGTATTCGTCATATCTGTTCAGGCCTCCCTGTCCAACAGTTGGTACATCGCTTTTTTATACGCTTCGACCCCCGGTTGATCAAAAGGGTTCTCCCCTGTAGCATAAACAAAAAGCGCAGTAGCCATTTCAAAATAATATATGGCATGTCCGATCGATTCGGCATCGCAATTATCAAGTATTCCGACAAATATCGGAACGCCCCCCTCGTGATGTGCTTGGCAGGTTCCCTGAAACGCTTTCTCGTTGATCTCTTCAAAGCTTTTGCCAGACAAATAGTTCAATCCATCGTAATCTCTGGGATCGTTGTTTACACGCAGCGAAGTGCCTGGATTATTAATCGTCAAAAAAGTTTCCAGGATATTTCTTGGCCCGTCCTGGATCATCTGACCAAGGCTGTGTAGATCGGTGGTATATTGTGCAACCGATGGAAATAACCCTTTGCCGTTTTTTCCTTCGCTCTCACCATATAACTGCTGCAGCCACCCGCCCAGGGAAACAAGGGCAGGTTCAAAAGTGCCGACCAGGTCGATGGCATAACCTTTCCGGTACAGGGCGAGCCGCGTTGCAACATAGTCAAGAAGATTCTCCCTGTTCTTGTCAAGCTGACGATAAGACTCGACGGCTCCGTAAAAAAGTTGATTGACATCGATTCCGGCCGCAGCTATAGGCAGGAGTCCGACCGGTGTGAGGACCGAAAAACGGCCACCTACATCATCAGGAAGAATAAACCTACGGTATCCGTAGGCCTGAATGATCTTGTTCAGTGCTCCACCCTTCTTGCTTGTAGTGCAAAAAATGCGAGAAACGGCCTCATCACCATAGCGATCATGCATCCACTTACGCAATACCCTGAAAGCAATGGCGGTTTCCATTGTGGTTCCCGACTTGGAAATTACATTCAGGTAAACCTGTTTGGTGTTACCGTCGGCTTTGGGTTTTTCAAGGTGTTCCAACAATTGTAGCATGTACGGACCGGAGATATGATGTCCGGCATAGAGTATCTCCGGTCCTTCATCCATGAACTCTGGTGTGAGCGCCTTTATGACAGCACGAGCACCGAGATAGGATCCACCGATCCCACAAATGATAAAGACATCCGCTTTTTTATATATTTCGGATCCGATGGCCTCCATATTCTCCAGCAGAGCGTCGTTGGGACGAGTTAATATGTTTTGCCAACCCAGCCACTCAGTACCCTTTCCGGTACGGTTGTCAAGAGTTTCCGAAGCTTTCCGCACCATTTGGGAGGCCTGCTGCCACTCTCCGTCATCAAGGAATGAGCGGGCTTTTTCTGTTTTAATTATAAACATGTTGCACTTTCTTTTAGGTTAATACTTTTGCAAGTTCAAGCAGTTCGTAACTGATACTTTTTTTATTATCCCAGGTGTTTTTCATGGGCGTCTATCATGTCATTCTTTAACGCAGTACGAACAACCGCTCTTACCGCGGCATTCATTCCCGGAGAAACTCCACCACTTGTAAAAACACCGATACGTTTTATTATTTTCATTGTCTTTTACAGAGATTTTGTGGTAAAAATTCTGCTAAATTGCCACAATCGCCATTGAGGTGCCTGCACCCTGTCGGGGTACCCCGATGTATTTTCGATCGAAAGATACCAATTATAATCTCAAAATGATCAGCACTTTTGCATGTTGAACGCAGATACGGAGCATAATATCCATATTCAATCTCCTTCGATCTCATCTCTGGGTGAGATTCAGAAACCGGTTGCCGATGAGCTGGCCACATTTAACGAATACTTCCACAGCTATCTGAAAACCGATGTTTTTCTGTTGAATCGCATCATTAATTATTTGCTGCGGATGAAGGGAAAGCAGATGAGGCCGCTTTTGGTGCTGCTATCGGCCAGGATCTGCGGTGGTATTACTGAAAGAACTTATACGGCGGCTACCATGATCGAGCTGCTTCATACTGCAACGCTGATTCACGACGATGTAATCGACGAAGCTGATCAGCGGCGGGGTTTTCTGAGTATCAATAAGGTCTGGAAAAACAAAGCCGGTGTACTTCTTGGGGACTTTCTTCTGGCAAAAGGACTGCTGGTCGCAGTGGACACCAACGAATTCGATCTGTTGCGGGTGCTATCTACCGCCGTTAAACGGATGAGCGAAGGGGAGCTTCGACAGCTTAAGGCCTCCAAACTGCAAAACACGACAGAGGAGAAATATTATCAAATAATTTCCGAAAAGACTGGCAGTCTGCTCATAGCCTGTTGCGAATGCGGGGCGATCAGTACCGGGGCCGGCCAGGAAGAAAGGGAACGTATGCAACAGATCGGGCACCATATCGGTCTCGCCTTTCAAATTCGTGACGACCTGTTGGACTACAGTATCCGAAAAACCGGAAAATCTTCCGGCAATGATATTATGGAGTGCAAAATCACCCTGCCACTTATTGCCGCGCTGGATTCAGCAAGCTTGCTGGAAAAAAAACGCATGAGGTGGCGATTTCGAAAAAAACGTAAAACGACCAGGGAAATCACCTATATCCGGGAATTCGTATCCCGTTGTGGAGGACTCGATTACTCCCGCCGAAAAATGGAAGAACACGCCGGCAAAGCGCTTGTGCTGCTGCATAAATTTCCGGAAACTGAAACCCGAAACCTTTTTTCCGAGTTCATTCGATTTGTTATCTACCGAAAAAAATAACGATGATCTCCAGCCACCTCCTGCCAATACTCCACGGCTTTTTATATCGGATGTGCATTTGGGAGCTTTTTCGGTGGAAATAAACCGAAAGCTTGAAAACGATCTGATCGGGCTGATCGATTTCTGTGAAAAAAATCAGTTACAAATTGTAATTCTGGGTGATTTCTTTGATTACTGGATGGAGTACTCCGGCAATCCGCCACCAATAGGACAAGCAATACTCCACCGTTTCGAAAAATTTCACAGGGAAACCGGTAGTCACACTTTGTATATCACTGGTAATCATGATAACTGGACCGGCGATTATTTCAGCCGGATCGGGTTTGATGTTGAACACGAGTATCGTATCATTCAGGATAGTGATATCGCTTTTATGATAATGCACGGTGACGGACTCCAGGATCCTGGTATGAATTTACCGCGACCGCTAATGCATCGGTTTTTGAGAAATTCGTATTTTATAACTTTATACCAGGCACTTTTGCCGTCAAAGCTGGGATGGCAAATAATGAAGTTGTTTTCAGGATTAAGCAAAATGACGAATGATGCAAAAAAAAGCTCTGTTCGTGGAGAGGCTCTTGACTCCTGGGTACGTGACAGAGTACGAAACGATGATTCAATACAGGCAATTATCTACGGACATCACCATCGTCCCATACTTTGGAAGGAACGGGAAAATATCTGTATGAATTGCGGATATTTCGGTAAGGACGGAACCGTTGGACTTTATACCAATAGGAATTTTCAAATCGTTATCTGGGATGCAGGTAACAAAGTCTTGTCTGAATATCAAATTTTACAATCAGCATGACGTATAAGGATTTTGACGATATGGACATGGATCGCTATCTCAATGACCCGGAGTACCGGCGTGATATGGCTGAGAAACGGAAAAAAGACAGCAAAAAACCAGAAAAAACGGCCAATCCGTTGCAAACTGTATCACCAGGAGTAATACATGCTGTAAGAAAGAAATTCAGAGCTGTAAAAAAGAAATTCAGAAAATGGAATTCATCTGACAACGACCGTTCACAAACGATCAGATGGAACCATATTTTTATCGCTTTTGGTGGAGTGATTATTGCAGGGATTCTGGGTGGGATTCTGTTCTTTTCGTATCTTGCACAGGGACTACCGTCGGTTGAAGAGCTGGAAAATCCGCAGACAGATGAGGCAAGTTTCGTAATGAGCAGGGACAATCAGGTCCTTGATAAATATTTTACAGAAAACCGAATTTATATCCGCTATCAGGATATCTCTCCTAACGTCATAAATGCACTGGTAGCGACCGAAGACCATCGATTTTACCGGCACTGGGGCATCGACCTCTACCGTACCCTGTCCATTCCCTATCACTTGATGAGAGGAAATCCCCAGGGGGGGTCAACCATATCACAGCAGCTCGCCAGAAACCTCTACCAGTCCATCGGCCGGGAAGTGAATATTACTCGGAAACTGCGCGAAATTATCACCGCCATTCAGATCGAACAAAACTACACAAAGCGGGAAATCCTCGAAATGTATTTGAATACCGTGGGGTTCAGTAATAGTACATTTGGTATTGAATCCGCTGCGCAAACCCATTTCAACAAACCTGCCAGCGACCTGACTGCTACCGAAGCAGCTACACTCATCGGTACATTGCA
>SLQC01000330.1 GCA_007131625.1 Balneolales bacterium
AGGCCCGCTACATCATTCATGGCGAAAAAATTACATCCTGCCAGGCCATAATCTCGCACATGCCAGGCCGGCAGTCGAAAATTATCCGGATGAACAAAAAGTGTAATTCCTCTTTGCCCAGTTCCTTCAATACTTCCTGAATAATCCATCCATTCAACCGGTGTTCCGTAAACTTCCCGTTCACCCTGCTCTCCCCGGGCATTGGTTAATAAACCTGTTCTGTTTCCTTGAATTTCCGGACGAATCCGGAAGGCAATAAGTCCTTCTTTATCGTCACCAAATCGAACATCCCCATAGGTTGCTCTAAAAGTGACGGTTTGATCAAAAATTCTTGCAGATGCCGGTGTATTATAGAAACGATACTCCCGTATTTCATCCACAAGTGGATTTTCAGCATCATCTACCCAAATATTCCGTGCTTTTACGACCCCTGAATCTTCACCGGAAGAGACTTTTACATTCTGACTAATGATTGGTTCACGATGCCAATGATCGAAACCGTTTACATCTCCATAAGCAGTCCAGATGGATGTGTGATGCCGGTGATCGTCACTTTGCTCCGGTGCATCATTCCCCATCGGGTAATTTCTTGTTATAGTAACTCCGCCTTCCGCATAAACCGGCCATAATTTGGGAATTCTATGATCCTCTCCAAATTGGTAAGTCGTAAAATGTTCTCCATTGATCCTGACCACAGCGGTTCCCTCCTGCTCATCGAGATCTATATGCACACCATGTTGATGGTTCCCGCCATAAACGTTGGTTTCAGTTTCAGCGTCATTAACTAAACCCCGGACCATGCCGGTTGATAAAATTAAAATAACGGCTAACATCACCGATTTCTTCATATATTTCATAGAATTGCTCCATGTAAAAAAGAGTTAAAGAAAGCCTCAAATGCACGGTTTTGAAAATATGCAAGATCGTTAATACAGAATTTAATGGCGGTATGAAGAACCCTTAACTCCACAATAACTCAAAACAACAAAATCACTGAAACCCAATATTCAAAGCTTCAAAAAATGCTTAACATAAATAGCTACTGATTATTTCAGCAGCCGGAATTGTTTAAAATATAAAAACAAAACAATATTCATCAAATTAAAATACTGTCCAGCCAGGTAGCCTTCATGCATTGTCTCATCATCATCGCTTAAACGGTCCCGGTTCTATATGACACCATATCTTCAGAACCGGCTATTCGCATTCCATTCGTATAGCAGTATTCTCCTGATAGATACGATTATGCTTCCGGTCCGGCATATTTCCCCATAAACAGGATGGTGTCGCTGCTGTTTTCTCGTATAAAGAAAAGGAACGGGCGGTCCAGGCGAATGACCGGGTGGGAAGGGCCGGCACTGTCTATGCTGATTTCGATGACAGTGGCAGCCGCCGCTTCGCTGCCCTCTTCATCAACCTTGATGACTGCGCGATGCATCACATCCGAAATATACAATGGAACATTCGGGTTGATGCGTGAAAAGTCGGCAATATTAGGGTAAAAAGGAAAAGTCAACCCCATTGCCATCAGATCTGCCATAATTTCCTCATAATCAAAATCAATCTCGAAACGGGGCATGTGCACCTCTACCGTATCCGCTTCAAGCCGGGAGGTGAAGGATTCAAACTCCTGCCGACTGAGTGAACCGGCGAAGTCGCTCAGATTTTCCGAATCACCCGGAAGATATGCCGTAAATGAGAAGTCGCCACCTTCACCGTAACCGAGGTCAACCACCTGCCAGTCGTCATTCCGGTAATACCGAAATTCGTCTTTTACCCGCATCATGGGGACTTCCACCTGGTCACCAGTTCCCGTTGTAAACAGTTGGTCCCGGGTGTAGTCCGGATCAAACTGGATAGTCCAGTCAGCTTTAAAATAAATTGCGTTAATCAAATACATCACCACATCCCCACCGATTTCATCGATCATTTCTTCAATAAGACCTTCCGTTTTTTCCTCGATCCAGGCATTGATAATATCGGGAGCCCCTGGGTCACTGAAATCCAGTGCTGCAATTTCGGCATCAAAATATTCCGCATTGGTTGCGAGAAATTCCTGAAGCACTTCAAACCCTTTGCGGTACCATACGGAATTGGCGATTTCCATACGGACCTGTGGATCGAGTTGGGTCAACAGCCTGACAAGATCTTTAAATGCCTGGTTGATTTCGTCGTTTGACAATCCCTCGTGGCCGAAAAAATCCTGCATCTGCACGTAGGTATCACCATCGGTACCGTTCAGCGCCATCCCGAAGGCCATGGAGATACTCAATGGTGATGCAAAAAAGCTTTTGTCGGGCGTATCTTCGGCGATTTCATGAAGAATATCAAACGTAAAATCGTTTGTACCATCGACCAGCACCTGTTCCTGAGCGGTCAACTCGCGCATCTGGCCTGGAGGAGTCTGGTTTGAAGCAGAATCCGATCCGGCAATATTACAACCGAATACAAACATCAGAGAAACCGTCACAGTGCCAATAATCGGTACTATCAACGTTCGCTGTGTATGATGATCGAAAGCAGAATCTGCAACTGCGATATTTGATATTTTCATGGTATTCTTCAGGTTTTAATTTATCCTGATAACGCCCCTGCGTTTAACCAACAGCGGCATCACGAAAACAGCAAAACACTGATTGACTTCAAATCAGCTTGGAATTCAGCAAAAAACAAAAGCCGTTACCTGGTTAAAAACGCGTGTTTGAGCGCATTAAACTACCAGCTAAATGATGTAGTAAGAGTATAATCAATTAAATCCCCCACAATTGCAATACGCCCTTCAGTCTTCAATCGGTAGTGATCCCACACCCGTAATTCTGTTCCAAAACCGGGTCGAATGAAAAGTGTTAGGGTTAGAATCAAAGTTTTCATATCAATTCCCTCACTTTAGAAAAGTTAATGATTTTCTAGAAAAGAAGTGAATTCTAAAATTCAGAATTATGTTGTTAATCTGCGCTATAACATCAGTTAATTTGTTTATTGAATCAAATCGTCCGTTGTTGGTTATTCCGAATTACCATCTCATTCACCAGCCGGATTGCTCATCATTCCCATAAATAACGGTGTGTTCGATTCCACTTCACGAATCACATAGAAATATGGCCTATCAAATCGAATATGTACACGTTGAGGCACACTGGTTGCTCTAAATCCAATTGAAGTGACTGCCGCCGCTTCGGTACCTTCTTCATCCACTCGGACAAACGATTTATGAAGGACATCACTAACATGCAGATCTTCGTAGTCGGAATTAATACGGCTGAAATCCGACCGGTCCGGATAAAATGCATCCACCATACCCATTTCTTCAAGTAGATCATTCAAATCCACTTCGTATTCCAGCTCAAATTTCGGCATCTCTAAATCAAGTGTAACATTAATGAATCTCCGGGTGAAAGCACTCCAGATTTCCAGGTCCATTTCACGGAACCATTCATACAGGCTGATATTTTCATCAGGAAGCACCAATGTCATGGCGAATCCGGCATCACCATAATACAAATTTACCGCCTGCCAGTTTTCACCGGTGGCATATTCCAGGTTTTCAGCATCCTCCAAACGCATCATGTCCACTTCGGATTCAGTTCCGTCAGAGAGGAAGAAAGGTTTCTTGTCGGTCAAATCGGGATCAAATTGTAATGTCCATTCACCATTAAAATAGATCGCATTTATGAGAAACATCATCACAAGCGGATCAATATCTTGAACGATTTCATTTATCAGGCCTTCTGTTTTATCCTCGACCCATTCATTGATGAGATCAACCGTAGCCGGGTCATTAAAATCGACTTTTTGGACAAGTGCGTCAAAATAGTATTGATTGGCCTGGAGAAAGTCGGTTTCCACTTCAAAAGTATTGCGATACCAGACTGAGTTGGCAATATTGAAAACAACCTTGTTATCAAAGCCGGCTAGCAGCTCGATCAGGCTTTGGCCAGCTTCGTTAATTTCCTGCTGGTCCATGCCGTCAAGCCCCAGCATCTCCTGAATCTGTTCGTACGTTTCACCCTCCGCCCCGTTCAAGAGCATTCCGGCTGCCAATACGATGCTGAGTGGAGAGATGAAATGATTCGATTCGGGATCGATACCGGCAATTTGCTGCATCAATTCAATGCCAAACCGGGTCGATCCGTCGATTAGTTGCTTTTCGGAGATGTCAAGCGCGCGGGGCAATTCACGACGCACGAAATCTTTTGACTCGTTGCTTTTGTCATCTATTTTTAAAAGGTCACATGACGAGGTCATGAGGATGAAAGGCAATAAAATGGTCAACATGTTTAAAGATTTCATATGTTTAAAATGAGTTAATCATAATGTCAGGTGCTTAATGAACCGCGTCAGCGATATACCAATGGCGAGATAATATTTTTTACAAAGTGGTGCATGATTATTACCGGCATTGGTATACTATGTGACTTTAAAAAATCAAAGGTAATTCACACATGCTCAGTGAAACGCGTAAGCGAAATGCCATGACAGCATTTTATCATGCACCTGTGTGCCAGAGTACATTCAGTCATGGATAAAATCAGACCATTGTGGCCCGAACCCTGCATCGAATATAATAACGTATTGAATCACAGGAATATGATCGACTGGAGCTTGCAGCCTGTTCAAAATGGCGCCGGGTCTGAAACCGATGAACGAGGTGTTGTGTACGAAATACGGGGGAGAACCATGCCAAGTTTTTATCCGACACTTCGGATTGAAGCGCGAATATGACGCTGCTTGAGCCTGGCTGGCACTGATTACGAGTTTTCTTGACGCCGCCTAAGTATCCAGTGATCCACTGACCACTTTCCGGACCCGTAGAAAAAGAAAACCACAAGCAGAATCAGAAGCAGCATAGAATATTCAAGCTCGGTCGTGGGACCAAAAAACGCACTGCCCTCACCGGAGAAATAGTAAGCACCGATCAGGACAATTGGTGCTTGTGCTACAACAGCAATTCGGGTAAGTATTCCGAAAACGATCATGGCTCCGCCTGCAAGATGTGCAAAAACCACGTAATGTGATACGACAAAAGCCGTCACCGGCATTGTATTATCAATGATGCGGTATAAAACTTCAAGATTTTCCACGAAGTAGTATCCCTTGTATATCAACAACAGGCCAAGGTAAATGCGCAGTCCCTCGATCCAAAAGTGCCGATACTCTACTAATCGTTCATTGAGCGATATTCCCTTTGCAGTAGTCATAGATCCCCCATTTTTTTATTGGGAAAAAATGGTACGGTATATCCGGATACTTCAAATTACAAAAAAATCAAATTAATTTTCGATTATCGGAAAGCCGCCCATTTACGCTCTCAATCGAAACGATTTCAACTGCTGGTTTCACTATCGGTTTCTTCTGTGTCATTTTTTCTGATTTACGACGACAGTAATTCAATGATACGCGAAAGCGCTCAATGAACCGTGTCAGCAAAACGCCCATGCGGTGAAATTGCAGCCATCATTGAAAATGACTTCTGGAGTCAACCATGCCATTGTATTCGGCATGATATACATTAAAGTTGAAGTCTGGACGCACGGCATAGGCTCCATATTGTCTCTTGCAGAAAACAAATTAACCCCTTTTCTCAAAGCCCCTGGAATCAAAAATGTGGAACTTAAAAGTGAATGCTTCAGAAAATGTCTGCGGCTGGTCATAAAAAACTCCCATTGATTTAAACACAGTTATCATTCAGTTTTTTTTAAGCTTCGAAAAATCTTTCCATGTCCTGATTCTTCATCTGCTCGAAATAATAACAACAACTTGTACGGGCAAAATATAGTGGCCTGTAACCAAAAAGAAGCGGGATTTAGCACTATTAATCAAATTACCACGAGATAAAACTTTGATATTTCAACGAATGTCAATGTGATAAACCTTTCGATTTGCAATGCCATACACTTCGTGGATTGATGCTGAAAATGCCGGCAACAAGTCAATACATCAACTTTTATAGGCCCCGGACGATCGAATTCCGAATTTTCCGAAATCAGGTTCAAGGTTATAAAAGTCCGAAAACACCCGGTCTACCCTGGGAAAATATCTCCTGACAACATCCGGCCGCTCGAACCATGTTTCGCTCATGACGGCAAAGAACTCATGAATGTTCGTGGCGGCGTAGTCATCCACAACACTTCTGTGGGTTTTCCGGAGCGATGCAACATACCGCTGGTACTCATCTTTCAGTGTTAAAGCCATTCCTGGTTGATTTCGGGTCTGCTGCCAGCTGAAATCTTCCATGGTTGCACCCCACTCATAGTCCAGCTGGTGGGCACATTCGTGCATCACAATATTGGAACCATCGCGCGGGTTCCGAACATCATAAGCCACTTCATCCCATGACAAAACAATCACCCCCTGATCCCAGGATTCACCTCTGCGGCTCTCGACTCCTTCAGATACCACACCATCCACACCTGCTTCACTGTAAGGAGCATGATACATTTCGGGATAAACAAGAACTGCTGTGAGATACGGATAAAGGTCGGAAACTCCACCAATCAGTGGAATACAAGCCATGGCGGCGATGGTCACACGTTTGGTGTCGTCAAGTTCCAACCCGCCACACCCTTCGAAACTTTTTTCGGCAAGAAAATAATGCACGAGCTGTCGTAGAACTTTTTTTTGATCGCGGGACATCTGACGGTATAAATGGATTTGCTGCCCGAGAATTCGTTCCCATATTTCCGGAAAAGGTTCCTTATCCAGTTTTCGCCTGCGCCATTTTTTCAACCAACCCATTACTATGCTCCGCGAGTTAAGTTTCGGTAACTGAAGGCGGTTTTCAAATAGCTAACAAATTCTTACTTGTTTGTCAGGTAGAATTGTCTGACCGTCCGGAAACCGCATGGTTATTATGAGTCATTCCGGCAATTGTCCGGTCCCTGTCAAAGTAGAAATCCATACGCCCCAAAACAATACCGGCAAAACCGACCTGCGAGATCCATGTTCGGCTGCCGTCCCGTTTTTCAAACAACTCGGGCTCATCCATGAAAGTATGCGTATGGCCTCCGATGATCAGATCGATCCCGTCCACCTTTTCGGCCACCACACGGTCACTGACGCGGTCGTCATTATAGCGATATCCGATATGGCTCAGGCAGATGACCATATCGCATTGGTGATAACTCTTGAGCCTGTCGACCATGTCGCTGGAAATCTCAAAAGGATCAAGATACCGGACCCCCCGGTGAAGATGTGGCAGTACAAGATTCTCAAAATTCACACCCAGTCCAAAGATGCCGATCTTCACTCCTCCTACTCTCCGAATGATAAATTTCTGAACCTGGAATCCCATGCGTGTGGAGCCAAAATCATAATTTGATGTGACAAACGGGAAACTCGCTTTGTCCATCACTTTTTCGAATCCGGAGACTCCGTTGTCAAACTCATGATTGCCGATCGTAGTTGCATCATAGCCCATTTTAGACATGATTTCAAAATTCAGTGCACCTTTATATTTATTAAAGTACGGTGTTCCATGGAAGACATCACCGGCGTCCAGTAGCAGACTGTCTGGATTTTCTTTTCGAATCTGCCTCACCAGTGCCGCACGCCGGGCTACTCCACCCATTCCTGCATATTTCGGGACGGATTCGGGTAAGGGTTCTAAATGTGAATGGGTGTCATTGGTATGCAAAATTGTTACACGAATCTGGTTTCCGGCTGATGCGTATGCATTTGGAATGAATCCGCCCAATCCCGCCCCGGCACCCAGAATCGAGGCATTTCTAATAAACGTTCTGCGCTTCATAACATATCAGCTAATTCGTTTCGCAACCTTTCAGTTACTGCACTTATTTAATTGTCCATTACTGTGTATTTCGAAACATCTTAATTCCGCACCCGCTGATCCACATACGGAGAAATGGTTTCTTGTGCCCAGAGATAATCTTTCAGAGCGTCGCGTATCAGCACATCAAAATTTCGGCGTTCAACCGGCTCCCAAAGTGTGGGGACATCCCCACCACCGTCGGCCAACCAGGTACTGGTCGCCACCCAGTAATACCGATTCGGATCCAAATTCATTGAATCCACCAGAATATCACGTGCAGTGCCATCGACTATCCTGAACCGGATACCACTGACCGGCTCACCGTTAACAGCCGCCAGTTCCCGGGCAATTTTCTCCAGCTGTGTACCGGAAAATTTCAGAACCGTGATTTTGTTCTCGGAAGGAATCAAGTAGTAAATATGCCCAACCGTAATCTCCCCTTCCGGCAGTGGCACCTGGAGTCCCCCGTTATTTATCACACTGACATGTACGTTTGCCCGCATTTCCGCTATTGCGCGATAACGGACGATATCTGCGACCAGATTGCCCAACGCCCCTTCAGGAACTGCACTCTCAAACGGACCTTCGCTTACGGTCAGTACCTGGCCCATTGAATTTTCCATATCCCGGATATAGGGAGCAATGTATGCACTCACTTTTTCGTCGTCTTCAATATCCGCGTCGATTTCATAGTATGTATGTGATTCATCAGCAGGTGTGTGGACATAAAGGTAGTCAGATGATCCACAGGAACTGACAAACAGGGTAATGAACAGAAGGATTAGCTTTCGAAGGAACTGTTTTAGAGCGGATATTCGAATCATTCTTTACAATTGAATGTGTCGGGATGTCGAGTTAGTCGAGTCGGTCGCATCAGTTGTATTATTGGCAGTTATTACCGTGATCACAGTGACAGTGATGCAAGCATTCCGTTATCTGTTGCGCATACGGTTGAATAGCATCTGCTGGAAATTCACTCTCTGATACCTTTCCGGGATACGAAAGAGCGATTGATCGAGTGTTTGCGGGGAAATATCTTCAAAGTTGAGGATTTCGGCAAGTTGTCCGCCATTCCAGTGTTCAGCCCGAATCGGCAGTCTGTTTTCATCCAGCCAATCGGTGGACGGGAGGCCGGATAAAATGGTGTGCCTGGTCAGCCAGCTTTCCGACAACATACCCCAGTCGATAGAGAGCTCCTCCGTAACCCAGACATGCCACTCCGCGACACTGTCTTCGGCTTTGACAATCCATTTTTGGGAGGGGTATCCCTGAATGATCTGGTTTTCAGATGTCTCTTCCATGCTGATTTCGGGTGAATCAGCGGATTGACCGATATTCGCGCCCCGCATGGACTCAAGCATGCTGATCATCTGCTGCAACTCCTGTTTGTTCATCGTCACCGCTTGTTGATCGGCCGTAAAAAAGACAAAATCCTCACTTATTTGTCGAATCAGAATTGACTCGGCACTAATATTTCCGAGCAGATCAATCCCCCCCGCTTCCGACCTTTCCAGCATTATATAATCAGGATGGATAAGTAGCGGCGTCCGGGACACGAGTTCCTCACTTCCGTTAGAGGAGACAATATACCGGGAGAAATTAATTTTTCCTTCGAAGGAGTTGCTCCCTGCTGTCGTGGATGTACCGGCCGAATAAGCGTAAAATACGCAGTTTGATGCACCGGTCAGCATAATAAGTAAAAGCAGAATGAACGAACGGAGCAGACAATCGGGCGAGATACCGATATTCAGACAGGCAGTCAGTATTCCCGGCTTCCGGTGGGTGATGCAGTCTGTATCCCGGGGAAAAAGTGAAGCTTTCATATGTTTATAAATTGAATTTTCAGGGTTACTTGGAGCAACCATGAGTTACGATCATGCTGGTGTGTACTGAAACCTCAGCAGGGTGATACATGCTTGGGTTTTAATTTAGACAGTGGAAATAAATTCATCAAAAACGGGTTCGACTGCTTTGTAGATCCATCCGCCGCTAATTACATCGTCACCTTCGTACACTACGAGCGCTTGGCCCGGTGTAATGGCAGTCCGGCCTTCGGGGAATCGAACGGTTATCTCATCGTCACCATTTTGGGTCAGGAATCCCGGTTCACCGGTATCATTATAGCGGATAGCGGCATTTATCGGCATCTCTGTTTCGTTGATGCGTTCGTATTTGCCCATGACAATATTCCGGGCTATAGCCGTCGTGTTGACCAACTCCGATTCATCACCGACGGTAATGGTATTGGTTTCCGGATCAATATGGGTGACGTAGACCGGTTTGCCCATGGCGAGGTGAAGGCCGCGCCGCTGCCCGATCGTGTAGAATGGGTATCCCTTGTGTTTACCGAGTACATTGCCGTGCCGATCCACAAACAGCCCGCCATCGACTTTAACCTGCAGCCCGTCTACCCTGTCGCTTAGAAAGCGGCGGTAGTCGTTGTCAGGCACAAAACAGATCTCGTATGAGTCTTTTTTATTGGCGACATTGAAAAGCTCGAAATCGGTGGCAAATTGTCGGATTTCCGATTTTTTAAATCGGCCCAGTGGAAAACGAGTTCGTGCCAGATGTGTCTGTTCCACACCCCAGAGTGCGTAGGATTGATCTTTGTCGACATCTTTTCCCCGGGATATCACATAACGACCGTTTTCCTCACGTACGTTAGCGTAATGCCCCGTTGCAATTAAGTCACATCCCAGTTTGTCAGCGCGTTTGAGCAGTGCCGCCCATTTAATATGGGTGTTGCAAAGCACACACGGATTGGGAGTGCGACCCTGCATATACTCCTCCACAAACCGGTCAATGACCCAGTCGCCGAATTCATCGCGAATATCTACAATAAAATGGTTGAAACCGAATCGAGCCGCAATCTCACGAGCGTCATTCATCGATTCGAGTGTGCAGCATCCCGTCTCTTTGTTGGTTTTACCTCCGCTTTGTGCGTAGTCCCAGGTTTTCATGGTGATGCCGATCACTTCATACCCTTGTTCACTAAGCATAACAGCCGCTACCGAAGAATCGACTCCGCCACTCATTGCAACCAAAACGCGTCCTTTCGAACTCATTCTTCCTTAACTTTAAACTTTTAAATTTTCGAACTTTGAAAGATATCGTTTTTTACTCCACCATAAACGTCCTGTTTGCCAATTTAGTTTTTATCAGTATTTTAAACGGCCGCATAGAAGTAAACGAAATGATTGTCCTTATTCAAGGTGCTTATTTCTTATCGGCGTGTCAATTAATGCCCCTGGTGATTACCAATAATATCCCTATCGTAACAAAACGGCTCTTACCGCTTCCATATTTGCCGGAATAGAGATGGATTTAACGGTTCGTTCCGCCATCTCTTTTAGCCTTTCTGGCATCTGTAAGGCTCCGGGAATCAGCCTGTCGATGGTTTCGGGAAATTTTGCGGGATGAGCGGTTGACAGAATGAGTCCCCTTTCCCCTTTTCTCAGATCATCACGGCAACCCAGATAGCCTACAGCCGTGTGGGGATCCATCAGATAGCCGTATTTATTCCAAACGCTGACAATGGCCTCTCCGGTCTGTTCATCATCATACCAGGCTCCGTGAACATCCTGTGCCATCGCCCGGTGATCATGATCATACAGAGCCAACATCCGATCGAAATTACTGGGATTTCCTACATCCATGGCGTTGGAAATGGTTCTTATTGATGTCTGTGGTCGAAAAATACCGTCCTGAAGATAATCCGGCACGATATGGTTACTGTTGGTTGCTGCGACAAATCGTTTAACCGGAAGACCCAGTTTATACGCCAGAAGTCCCGCCGTCAGGTTGCCGAAATTGCCGCTTGGGACCGAACAGACCAGCGAAGAATATGATTCATCCGCACCGGTCAGTCTGGCGACAGCATGGATATAATAGATCATCTGTGGCAGCAGGCGGGCGATATTAATCGAATTTGCAGTAGTCAGTTGCTTTCCGGACCGAATTTGCTCATCGATGAAGCAGGCTTTGACAAGTCGCTGGCAATCGTCAAAAGTTCCGTCTACTTTGAGGGCGGTGATATTTTCACCAAGTGTGGCGAACTGCTTTTCCTGTAGCGAACTGACCTGGCCACCCGGATAGAAAACATACACTTCCACACCCGGGGTTTTGTAAAATCCGTGCGCTACCGCTGCTCCGGTGTCGCCCGAAGTCGCTGTTACTATGGTGATCGTCTCCCCCTGCTCCTGTGCCATCACGGAGAGCATTGCCGCCATGGTACGGGCACCAAAATCCTTAAATGCAAGTGTTGGACCGTGAAAAAGTTCGAGAATAAATGTATCATCGTCCAATCCGACTACAGGAGCATCAAAGGTAAACGCCCGTTCGGTGATATCGTCCAGTTGCGACGGATTGAAATTTTCCTTGAGCAGCTTATCGAAAACCCGGCGGGCAACATCGGAGATACTTTTATCATGCATTTCAGCCCAGAAAGACCTGGGGAGAACAGGAATCGATTCAGGCAGATAAAGTCCGCCGTCCGGTGCGAGGCCCCGTTTCACGGCAGTTCGGAAATCAATGCGTTCGGTACTTTGGCCGGTGCTGACAAGGTTCATATTAAGTGACGGCTGTTGTTTGTTGATGTCCCGTCGCACTGCATCATTAACAGTGACGGAATGCGCATAAACCTTATACGCATGATTAAATTATAATTCCGGTGCGGCTGTATTGTTCAAAATGTTAGAATGAACGGATAATAAGCCGGTACGTATGAGTTATTTAAAACTCCGGTGAGACGGGGTCTTCGCCGGGAGCAAGTACTCTCGGACCCTGTCTGTTTACCGTAGAAACGTAAATATCGCTATCGAGCTGCAGTGCTGAAAATGCCTGTTTCATTGCTAACCCCACCTCCCTGGCCTTTTCATGGGAAGTGCTGAGTGCAAAGACCGAAGGCCCCGATCCTGAAATGCTGCATCCGAGAGCTCCCGAAACCAGGGCAGCCTGCTTCACCCGGTCGAATCCAGGTATAAGCAGCGAACGGACCGGCTCAAAAATGATATCATTCAGTGACCGGCTGATCAGCTGAAAGTCGGATTTGGAGAGACCGGCGATCAATCCGGCCAGGTTACTCCACTGAATAACAGCGTCTTCCAGCTTGATATGCTTGCGCAAAATCCGGCGGGAATCCTCAGTACGAAGCTCGATATGGGGATGAAGGACAGTGCAGTAGAGATTGTCGGGATACTCAATGCTAACTACATCAAGCGGCTTGTAGCTGCGAATGAGCGCAAAACCACCCAACAGCCCCGGTGCGACATTGTCTGCATGAGGTGATCCGCAAGCGCTGGCCTCTGCTATCATGGCAAACGGAAGCAAATCTCCTTTTTGCATCGGTTCACCGAGCAGCAGGTTAGTGGCAAACAAAGCCCCGACCGAGCTTGCAGCGCTCGATCCAAGTCCGCTTCCCAACGGCATTCGTTTATGAACTACGATATCAACCCCACTACCACCGCCCAACTCTTTGAAAAATGCCATTACTGCGACACTGGCGGTATTTTTATCCGCTTCCAGAGGTAGTCGCCCGTTGTCACCGGTAATACCGGTAATCCGCACTTTATCATCGTCACGAAGTGTGACTTCCACAATGTCGCCAGGTTGGTTGATGGCAAACCCGAGGGAGTCGAAACCGCAGGCGACATTTGCGACAGTTGCCGGTGCAAACACACGGACAGTTTTTTGAGAAGTGGATGTCATGGGTATCTGTTAATATAGAGCATTCGGACTTTTTGCCGGATCACTTTTTATGATCGAATTACATTTTTTACCGTATCACTTTGAGGATGTCGGAAAGAACGCCATTGGCTGTAACCACCGGCCCCGCCCCCGGACCTTTGATAACGAGCGGACTGTCTGAGTAGGCATCTGTGGTGATGGTAATCATATTTTCGGATTCCTTCAGTGAAAAAGTGGAATGATCAGGTGATACGCCGGTAACTTTGACACTTAGTTCATCTTTGTCCATGACCGCTAAATAACGGAGAACTTCACCATTAGACCTCGCACGTTGTAAACGTTCTTCAAATACATCGTCATAGTCGCGCAATGCCAACAGAAACGCATCGGGACTAAGGTCACCCCGAAGCTCTTCCGGCACCAGGTTTTCCACCTGAATATCTTTCAACGACACTTCACGCCCGGTAATACGGGCAAGGATCAGCAGTTTCCGGGCGGCGTCCATACCGTTCAAATCGTCCCTCGGATCCGGTTCCGTATATCCGTTTTCACGTGCGATGCCCACCAGTTCACTGAATGATTTGTTGCCGTCGAACCGGTTGAACAGATAGCTAAGCGTACCGGAGAAAACACCTTCTATTCGATGAATTCGATCACCGGTCGCTACTCGCTCACGAACTGCCTGTACGAATGGAAGTCCTGCTCCAACATTCGTTTCATAGAGAAAATAGGTGCTATTATCGCGGGCGAGGTCAGACAATTTACGAAAAACGGAGTAATTACCGGTATTCCCTTTTTTATTCGGGGTGACCACAGCGATACTTCTACTCAAAAACTGTTCATACCATGCAGGTATGTCCTCACTGGCCGTAGCATCCACAATCACGGTATGGGGCGACTGATGTTTGTGAATAAATTCCATCAGTTTTTCCATATTGACTTCAAGATCGGAGCTGTTCAGTTGCTTTTCCCAATTCATGCCGGGTATACCCTGTTCGTCAAGCAACATTTTCCGACTGTTGACAAGTCCGGTTATCCGCAAATCAAGGAGCCGTTCATTCAGGAACCAATCCTGACGACTGTAGATATCATCTATAAGCTTCTTTCCAATCAGACCGGTACCGATTACATAAATATGAGCCGTTCGCCGGGCACCGTAGAAAAATTCGTTGTGGATCACGCGTAGCGCCTTCTGCTTGTCACTCCGGCGAATGACAGCGGAAATATTGAGCTCGGATGAGCCTTGGGCGATAGCCGAAATGTTGATTCGGCTTTGGCCGAGCGCCTGAAATACTTTTCCGGCAATACCGGGAGTCTGGCGCATGTTTTCTCCGACCACAGCGATAATACTCAAATCCTTTTCGATGAAGATATCAGCCACACGTCTAACCGACAACTCGTGTTGTAACTCTTTTTGCAACAATTGCCGGGCTCTGGAGACATCTTTCGGGGTTACAGCGAGACAGACCGAATGTTCGGACGATGCCTGTGTAATAAGGATGATATTGATCCGTCCGGCGGCCAATGCACCGAATATCCGCTGGGCTATACCGGCCATCCCGACCAGGCCACTCCCCTGAATCCGGATCAGAGCGACACTGTCGATTGATGATATCCCTTTTATGATATGTTCCCGGCTTTCGTCGATTCGACCGACAATCGTGCCTGGAAATGATGGATTCAGCGTATTCTTGATGCGAATGGGAATCTGGCTGTTCATAGCCGGCTCGATGGTCGGCGGGTGAATCACCTTAGCCCCAAAATGAGATAACTCCATCGCTTCTTCATAGGAGATTACATCCATTGAAAACGCCTCTTTGACAACTCGTGGGTCAGCAGTCAGAACTCCATCCACATCGGTCCAGATCTGCAATTCCTCAGCCCCCAGTGCGGAAGCAAATATAGAAGCAGTATAATCGGATCCACCCCGGCCAAGTGTTGTAGTCACTCCGTCTTCGCTAGCAGCAATAAATCCAGTTACGACCTGCAACCCGGGATGTCCTGCAAAATAGGCTTTGATATTGGAAACGGTCCTTTTCATGTCCACTTCAGCATTGCCGAACTGATCGTCAGTGACTATGACCTCCCGGGCGTCCAGATAGTCACAGGAGATACCGTAACGGCGAAAAGCGAGATGAATAATATAATTGGACAACCGTTCACCGAAACTGGTGATGAAGTCCATACTTCTGGGCGTCAGTTCCTTCACCAGATAGACCCCCTGGAGGATATCTTCGAGATCGTTCAGCATAAATTTGACGCCGGCGATCGCATGGCTCTGTTCAGAGGTGGTAAGCATCTGACGAACGACATCGATGTGACGCCCTTCCAGGCTGCCAAGATCGTGTGTGTAACTGTCGTCTCCACTTCCGGCGCGCTCAGCCATGGAAATAAGTTGATCGGTTACACCCTGAAATGCGGAAAACACCACCACACGGCATTTTTCTTTTTCCACCGCTTCGGAAAACCAGGATGCGATGCCCTTGATTCGATCCGGTGTTCCAACCGACGAACCACCAAACTTGAATACCTTCATCTGCTTTTGTGCGTTTAACTGCCTGATATATTTTTAAATTTATTATTCTGTCTGGTCAGGTGTCAGTATCATCCGTCTCCTCTGATTACTGATATACCACCTGATACAGTCCTTTATTCTCGGATTCCAGCCTCACGGTGACCGTTCATCAACAGACCGGATTTCTGCAGAATGATACGAGGGGTGAAGTTACAAATATTTGTTGCAAAAAACGCATTGTTATGCCGTGAATGGGGAGCATTTTTTCCAAACTCCCTGTTTTCAAGCCATACGGAAGGAGTCATCCATGAGGGTTGCCGCCGGCAGTAATCTGCCCATAAATTGTATTATGATTGTTCCGAGTTATTTAAATCAATCTCTGTATGAGATCGAGTACCGATATAAAGGCTGTATAGGATATGATACAGGCAAATACAAGGGCTCCCAGTAACCCCGCATTGAGTATAATACCCGCCCGGTGTTTTCCCATATAGTCTTTTCTGTTCACAAGATATGCCATGCAAAAAATTACCACCGGCAGAATAAAGACGTTAGCTACCTGCGTAATAATTTGAGCGGCAATAGGATTGCTGCCCAGCAGCGGGACCAGTAAACCCACAACACAGGCCAGTGCGGTAAGCACTTTGAACCGCCTGGAAGTAGTATCGATTTTCCCGAATTGATAATCCGAAAGAAGCCATGGCAATACCATCATAATGGGAAAAACCGAGGAGAGTCCTGCACTCATCACTCCGAACATAAAAAGGGTCACCGCAAATTGCCCTGCAAGTGGCTCCAGAGTATTCACCATATCCAGAACTCTCACCACACTCAATCCATGATGATGCAACGCACCTGTTGCTGTAATCATGATAGCACTGCATATCAGAAAAGTTAAAACCGCTGCAGTAATCGCATCCCTGCGCTGATCCTTAAAATTTTTTTCGCTCCATCCCTTTCCCTTCATCAGAAGGGGGCGTACCACAAAAGTGGGTGCCGCCATGGTGGTCCCTACGATGGCAGCAACCATTAACCTGCCATCCGCACTGTCAGGGATGCTTGGTGAAAGTCCTCTTGCTACTTCCGAAGGGTCCGGCAGCACGATGAACATAGAAATAAAAAAGGCAATCCCCATCAAGGTTACAAAAAAAATGAGCACCTTTTCGAAAAAGGAATATTCCCCAACCATCAACAAAGAATACATCATCACAATCAGCACTACGGCAAGTCCCAGGATCGCCCAGTAATTATCCGGCTCCAAATTGGGAAAAAAAAGACAGACGGTCTCCCATGCCGCATTGGCCGTAAGCCCCAGAATACCTGACAAGGATGACCACTGTGCCAGGACCACTCCTGTAATGGTGCAGACGGCAACCACTTTCCGGAGTCGTTCCCCTACTCCCAGGCGATTTTTAAAACTTCTGATCGTAGTATCGTTGGTCACTATCGCATATCTTCCGAAGGTTTCCATCAGAACAAATGAGAACAGGCAGGCAATAGCCACAAGCCAGAGCAGCTGGGTACCGTATTCAGCACCCGAAACCGTCATGGTTGTCACACTGCCCGTACCTATGGTGTACCCGATCCCGAAAATTCCCGGACCCACCGCCACGAGAAATATCCCGATTTTTTTTATCATGGATTGCATATGACTATTTATTTCAGATTAGCAAGGGCATATGGAGCACCCATAGACCACACTCAAATAATCATCCATCTATCCATAATAATACAACCGGGTTTCAACCTTAAGTTGAGCCATTTTTCCTCGATTTACATTGAAATAAATGGTCATTGTTTTTGATTGTTATTCACCAATAGTTTGACATGAGACCCTTTTTTTTGAATACTTAATTGGGGACCACCACGACTCACTACCCGTCTATTTTTGATACACTTCCAGCATCCAGAGGGATCCGTCTTTACGTTCCACCAACATGTGTTCGTCATAATGGCGCACCGGCCGGGGAATTGTGGCAGCCCCTCTGATTTTCAAGTTTTTTCCGCGATCATTTGAAACAACCATTTGAGCACTGCCCTCTGCCATTTCCCACATGGAAGCCGGTAAAGCCCATAACCCATCATACAAACAGGTTGCCCACAACCTTCCCTCCGGACTCACAGCAAGGCTTGAAATTCCGGTAAAGGCACGGGTTTCTGTAGCGTATTTTCGTGTGACGAAAGGGTTTTTGATGATCTGAGGTGGGGCAAGATAAATCTCGTCTCTTTGTGCAGCCGTTTCCATTTCCGGTTTGTCAACAGCAACTGCATCCACAACAACAAACAGACAAAAAACCAACAGTACATATGGATGCCTTTTCATAGCAATCGGGGAAATTTCATTATAATAATTGAATAAATCAGGCTAATAGTAAAGATACGGTTTCCAGGTTTCATGGACATTTCCATAAAAATCTCTCAGATAAATAATGTGATTGGGACGGAACGGTTTGGAAAGTAGTGACATGCCGGCTTCTTTGGGCGTGCGGTTGCCCTTTAGGTGATTGCAGCCGGTGCAGGCCGAGACCAGATTCTCCCAGGAATCATCTCCTCCTCTGCTTTTGGGAATGACATGATCGATAGTGAGCATCTCACGTGACCCACAATACATGCAACGGTTATTATCCCTTTTGATGATATTCCTCCGGGAAAGAACAATATTCTTGTAGGGAATACGGGCGTATTTACGCAGACGGATAACCGTCGGATAATCAAATTCCGAGCGAATTGTCCGGATTTTTTTTACAGGATGATCATGGAGCATATCCGCCTTTTCAAGAAGAAGTAAAATAATCGACTTCTTGACATTGCAAACGCTCAATGGCTGATAGTCCTGATTTAATACTAGTACATTGCCGTTAAGTAACATGGTTGTCAAAGATATTACTATGAATCTGCGTACTGCAACCGTTCGCTTTTTTCCGGCAGGGATCACACTGCTTTGTGCTATCCTGCAGCACCGGAATTCCGTGAAACAGACAGGAGAATTGATCAAACCCGGAGATGGCGATTCCATTATCGTTCAATCCACCACAAAGATAAGAAACGTCCAAAAAAACCATTGCAGTATTAAAAACACTGCCAGAGGTGATTTTCACCGGATCAAACACAAACCGACACTCCTCTCCGAGAACCAGCTGATTGGCCATCCCGGAATATTCGGCAGGAATGTTCCTGACCGGTTCCACTTTCATTGCGGCAATTCCATATCGTAGGTTATGCTTCATGCCAGTTTCATTGGCTGATATTTCGAACTAATATCGAAAAGCTATTAATATGATGCAAATTTGTATCGAAACGCACACTTTTTTTTCTCTTATCCGCGCTCTTGGTATATTTCCCAAAATGTGCCAGAAAAGAGCACCCTCTTCCAAACACAATTTTTACAAATGGCCAGAAAAAAACAGTACAGCTCTTCATACTTAAAGGGACCGGGTTCGGTACGTAATATGAAACCCCCTGACAAAACAAATATCAATGGCTGAAACCGCATCAATCACACTGCTATCGGACATCAGGGAAATGGACCGTGTTGCTGAATTTGTAAAGCTGCTTGCAGAGCGGACAGGTTGTAATACCGACCAGGAACACCGGATTCTGCTGGTGCTGAGTGAAGTCGTAACCAACGCCATCATTCACGGAAACAAAAAGGTACGGTCCAAACCCGTTGAAGTAACCGCGCTGGTCACAAACTCCGAACTGTTACTGACAGTTTCCGATCAGGGGGAAGGTTTTGATCCCGGCGCAATCCCCGATCCCCGAAAAAAAGAGAACCTGTTGAAAACAAGAGGACGCGGAGTCTGGTTGATCCATAAGTATGCCGACAAAGTCACCTACTCCGACAATGGTTCTAAAGTCAGCATACTGATTCGTTTACCTTGATTATTTTTGTTTACCCTGATTATTGATAGATTCACTGTTTTCCCTGGTTTGTTTCACTGTAACACCAACAGTTTTTTTAACTTTATACCTGATCAATTTATCATTGCATATCTTCATTTAAACGTAATCTCCAACTTTCGCCATTAATGCGTATCTTTCGCAAAACAAACAACCATTCATATACGATTTACCAGACAGATGTCCGTAAAAAAAGAGTACAGAGCTCGTATTCTCATCGTAGAGGATGAGCTTATAATAGCTCAAAACCTCAAACATCAGTTGGAAAAACTTGGTTTTTATGTCACCGACATCACTATTGACGACGAAAATACCCGAACCGCATTAAAAAAAGAATTACCGGATCTGGTATTGATGGATATCACGCTATTTGGGGGAAGTGATGGTGTAGTTCTGGCCAAGTGGATCGACCGGTATTGCCACATTCCTGTCATCTTTCTTACTGCCCACACCGATGCAACGACTTTTAAGCGGGCAATCAAGAGTATGCCCTACGGTTATCTGATCAAGCCTGTTAATCCCAATGATCTTTTCAACAGCATTGAGCTCACACTTCAGCGGCACCAATTGCTACAGAAATTATCTACCAACTCCCATTTACTCGACTCAGTCTTACAAAGCATCGGAGACGCTGTCGTTGTAGCTGATGCAGATCGCTATTTTATTTACATGAACCGGTCAGCAGAAAAACTATTGGAAACCCGCCTCGACCTTGTTGCCAATACTCCAGTCGACGAATTGTTGCTGTTTCGCAATCCATCCAACGGGTTGGTCCCGCCGGAATGGGATCTGGGTCGTGTCGAGGACCATCAGGAGATCGATTTTGAGTGCAAACTTCAGACTGTCAACCGAACCAATCTGTTGGAAGTACACCTCTCCCGGCTTGGTAATTTGTTGACTGAAGAGACACTGGATGGATATCTGATTGTAATGCGCGATTTGACCCAACGCAAAAAAACCGAAAATGTTTTTACAAATATTGCCGGTTCTGTAACGTCGGATGTCGGCGAAGCTTTTTTAAACTCTTTAACAGGAAACCTGACTGAAATTCTGGATGTCGACTACTGTTTACTGGGAGAATTCCATCGCGACACTCCCGATACTTTTACCATCGTCTCAGCTTATTCACGACCGGATGAGGCACATATTGATCTTGAAACCTGTTCACTGGCTGGCGCTCCTTTTGAGGCGGTATACCGTAGTGGAAAAACTGTCTGTTTTCAAGATGGTGTTCAGGAACAGTTTCCGGATGATCGCCAACTGAAAGAGTGGCAGATCAAAGGCTATGCTGCCGCACCTCTTACATCTACGGATGGTAAAACAACCGGTGTACTTATTATTTTGAGCCGCCAGAGTCTTGAAGAACCGGAAATTATCAAGACTGTGCTGCAGATTCTGGCCCAGCGCGCAGCCGGAGAAATGGAACGGCGGCGATACGAACTTCAACTTATTGGCGAACGCAACAGAGCGGATGAGATGAACAAACTGAAAAACAATTTTCTTTCAAACATTAGCCACGAAGTGCGCACACCGCTGAACAGTATTATCGGTTTTGCGAACCTGCTCAAAGAGGAAATCAGTGGGCCGCAACATCACGAGTACCTCTCCTATATCGAAGAGGGCGGCTACCGTCTAATGCAAACCATTGAAGACATCCTGGACCTCTCCGTTCTGGAAACATATCCCGAAACCATAGAATTTCAGAAAACGGATCTCGAGGCAGAATTGGACATGGCACTCGGGTTCTTCAGCACTTTGGCCAGAGACAAAA
>SLQC01000194.1 GCA_007131625.1 Balneolales bacterium
TCGTGCAAAAGGTCAAGCAGTTTCTCGAAAACTTTGATATGAACCGCTCGATCTAACCGGCATACGATAAACAAACTTTTTTAAAAATTCTTTGAAATTAGCACATAAAAAAAATGAAGTCCGCCATATTGTCGCTGATTGGCACCAACAACGGAACCGGGTCGCACTTGTTCCCACAATGGGTGCTTTGCACGACGGCCATATATCGCTCATTCGCCACGCCCGGCAGCACGCCGATCATGTAGTCGTTTCGATCTTTGTGAATCCTGCGCAGTTCGGACCCGGCGAGGATTATGAGCAGTATCCGCGTTCGCTCAATAACGATGTCGAAATTTGTCGGAAAGAGGGGGTAGCACTGGTTTTTGCCCCCGATCAGGATGAGATGTACGGTCCGGAAGGAACTGTCGTGAACCGGTTTATATCATTTCATATTTCGAAAATGAATGAGCATCTGTGCGGAGCAAGCCGGAAGGGCCATTTTGAAGGTGTACTCCTGGTTGTCAATAAGCTTTTTAATATTGTTCGGCCCGATGTGGTGGTATTTGGACAGAAAGATATTCAACAATGGTTTATCGTCCGTCAAATGGTGGAAGAACAAGATCATCAGGTGGAAGTCCTGATGTGTCCGACTATTCGGAATGCGGACGGATTCGCCTGGAGCAGCAGGAATGTCTGTCTGACAAAAAGTGAACGGGGAAAAGCACCCATGTTATACGAAGCTTTGCAGCGGATAACCGGCAAGTTGTCTGACAACCGGGAGCAGGCATCTCCCGGGCGGAAGGAATCAGAATCCGGTGTGAAAGCAGGGTATGTTGCTCACCTCGATAAAACACTTATTTCAGCAGAAATAACGCGACTGGAGAAAAATGGTTTCATGGTTGATTATCTTTCTGTGGTATCTGCACCCGATTTGCAGCCAGTTGACGTTATAAAGCCGGAACGCCAATTTGTAATAGCTGTTGCCGCCTGGCTGGGCGAAACCAGGCTGATCGACAATATACTTTTGAATACAAAGAATGTACCGGATTATGATTCTTGAAATGTTTAAATCGAAACTCCATCAGTTGACCGTTACACAAGCTGATCTGTATTACGAAGGAAGCATCACAATTGATGTAGAGCTTATGGAAACTGCGGGAATCTATACTTATGAAAAAGTTCAGGTAGTTAATATCAACAACGGGACGCGCCTGGAAACCTATACGATTCCCGGAAAACGCGGAAGTCGGGAAGTTTGCATGAACGGTCCTGCCGCCCGGTTGGCACAAGTGGGCGACCGCATCATCGTCATTGCCTACGCCCGGATGACTGAAGAGGAAGCGCTCAGGCACAAGCCGCGTGTCGTGCTTATGGACGGCGAAAACAATCCGGTTAAAATAACTGACGAATCGGTCGCCGGGCTGCATTACCATCCCGAGTAATAAGCTTGCGGCAGCTTGACGAGAATCATCACCGGAGTTTGCCACTTAACAATTAAGTCGATTGCAAGTATGGCATATTGCCGGGCCGCTCATCCGACGGTTTGTTCATTTGTCGATGTAATTACCCAGCAATTCAAAGAAACGGGCAGAGGTAAGCATTCCTCGCTCGAAATCCTTCAGATGGAAATGCTCATTTGGCGAGTGGATGGCATCGGAGTTCAGACCAAAGCCCATTAAAATGGTCGTTGCATTGAGTGTTTTTGCAAAGTCGGCGACGATCGGAATAGAACCACCTTCGCGGGCGAAGAGCGCTTTTTTGCCATAAATATCTTCATAGGCGGCTGCAGCGGCTTTCAATCCGTAAAAATTGAGATCCACCAGTACCGGATGCCCCCCGTGATGTTCAGCCAATTTGATATTGACGCCCGGTGGTTTGACTTCATGCAAGCGCTTTTCGATCAGGTGAAAAATCTCTTTTGGTTCCTGATCAGGTACAAGGCGCGCACTGATCTTGGCCGTTGCTTTGGAAGGCAGTACGGTTTTGGCACCTTCTCCCAGATATCCGCCCCAAATGCCGTTGACATCAAGTGAAGGGCGACCGCTGACACACTCCAGTGTGGAGTATCCAGCTTCCCCGAAAGCTTCGTCGATTTGCAGTGCTTCATTGTAAGCTTGCTGATCGAAAGGTAGCAGGGCATAAGCTTCCCGCTCCTGGTCGGTCAGTGGGCGCACTTTGTCGTAAAATCCCGGTATCTGAATGACACCATTTTTATCTTTCAACCGGGCGATCATCTCGCAGAGTGCGTTGGCGGGGTTCTGAACACCACCGCCGTATACCCCGGAGTGAAGGTCACGGTTCGGACCTGTAACCTCCACCTCCAAGTACATCAGGCCACGCAGGCCGTAGGTGATCGACGGCGTATCTTCCGCGAACATGGCGGTATCGGATACCAGAACCATATCGCATTTCAGACGCTCCCTGTTGGCTGCGAGAAACGACACCAGGCTGGGAGATCCTATCTCCTCTTCCCCTTCAATGATAAATTTAATATTGGCGGGCAGCTCGGTTCCCGTTTTGATAAACGATTCGATCGCCTTGATGTGAGTATAAAGCTGACCCTTGTCGTCACTGGCTCCACGGGCGTAAATTTTTCCATCGCGCACTGTCGGTTCAAAAGGTTGAGTTTCCCACTTGTCGAGGGGATCCGGCGGCTGCACATCGTAATGGCCGTAAATCAGGATGGTCGGCGTGTCGGGACCTGCTTTCAGATAGTTTCCAAGCACAATCGGATGGCCCGCGGTATCCTCAATGGATACGTTGTTTATCCCGATCTGCTGTAGCTGGTTTGCGATAAACTCTGCGGTGCGTCGAACATCCTTTTTGTGATTCGGATCGGCACTGATGCTGGGAATGCGCAGCAGTTCGAAAAGCTCTTCTTTGAAAGTTTCCTGTTGTTTGCGAATGTAGTCAAACGGAGTACTCATATGGAAATATTTATAACAGGTTCAGGGATAGTGAATAAAAAAAGTATCAGGAATCATAAAATCAGTACAGATGACTCAGGAACCCAGCCGGTTACGCCGTTTCGCAACCGGGTATATACCCAACCGGAATGCTCCCGGCTGATTCTCCGGTTCAAAGTAACAGAATTACCTTCGTAAGCCAAATCGGACTTGTCCTTAACTATGGAACTTTCACCGGTGGAAATATCTGTGACATCTATAGGACTGGGATATAGAGGAACCCGGGATTCAATCACAATCGCCCGGTCATGGTTGCTGCTCCAGATGAAAATAACGCTGCCTGTCGCAATGATCAACAGTCCGACAATGGCAGCTGCAGTCCCGCCGATAACAAGGAACCGGACTGGCAGGTACAGCCAGCCAAACAGAAGCACCAACACCCCGATATTCAGCAGAATCAGGCCCCGAACGATCCATCCGGAATGGTTGACATCGAACAGCATCCAGTCTACAAAAGCATACCAGGGGAGTCCCGGAACATAGGTCCCCCTGTTTCGCATCTGATCTTCGATGAACGAAATGCCGGCATCGGCGCGGTTGCCGATGTCGCGAAAACGGGCACTTTTATGGAAGTAGTAGGAGGCCATTCCAAGTGAGTCGAGGTAGGCATAACTGATGCCTATATTGTAAAATAGTGGACCGGCGATATAGCCCTGTTTTTCTAAATCGCGGAAGGTTTCCAGTGCATGGATGAAGTCTTGCTCCTCAATCAAATAATTCCCCCGGTTGAAGAGTACCTGCGGCCGTATGTCGGTCGACCGCGTTTCGGTACTGCGCACTTCTTGTCCTCCGGTTTCGGTTTCCTGCAATCCGGCAGCCTGGGCCTCGCCGGCCACCGCAACTAACAACAGGAAGTATCCCGTCAGCAGCACTCGGATTCCGGCGCTCGTAATGCCTTCCAGACGTTGGGAATGACACAATTTGGTCTGGTATGGTATGGTCTTGCGCAGGCAGGAACAATACCGGGCGGATCGACAGAAAGGGTTTCGAAAGTCGCAACTTTGACATTTATCACTGCCACAACAATCGGGTTGGACCGGGAGCGAATTTGTTATGGAGGGTGTCATAACTGCCGTTTTAATTCGGAAAGAAGTTTACGAGCCTCGGTCAGGTCGGCCGCACGGTCACCCGGCGACGGATCCGGAGCATAGCGTATGCTTGCACATTTGTTTAACAGTTGATACACACGGTCGGAGAGCGGTGTTTCCACATTCCGTTTTCTCAGGGCGTTTCGCAGCTGCTCCTCTGTAAAACCCGCCACAGGAAGATTCAGCCGCGCAGTGATAAAACTGCTGACGGCCTTGTAAACTGCACTGTACACAGGTTTGGGTTCCTGCATTTTTGCAGCTGCATCCAACGCGGCTACCGCCTGTCGATACGCCCGTTCATACCGGGAAAATTGTTCGTCACCAGCCAGTTTCAGTTTATACCGGTAGGAGCGGTACCCCAGCGTGAAAAGGAATGCCGGCACGGCCAGGGCAAACCAGAACCACCAGGTGTAATAGAATGGTTCCGGGATCTCCTGATGCCAGGTAACCGAACCCCGAACCGGTGACAATCGGATATCGTTGTTAAGTGCCATCGTCACCCGTGCATTGGGATCTCTGATGACTTCAAGGGTCAGCTCCAGCAATGTATGTCGCTCATATTGCCGTGTTACATCATTATAGACAAGTATGGTGTTCTCCGGAATGGTGAACGACCCGGCACTTCTGGGAATGAGTACATCGCGAAACTGTTTAATGCCGGACATTCGGGGCGCCTGCTCATCGCGGTCAATGATTTCCTGCGGTTGATGCGTGTCGAAAACATCCGGATACTCATATGAGGGACGGTTTATCATTCCCAGATTGCCCGAACCGCTAATATCAGTAATGACTTCGACCGCTTCACCAAGAACCACACGATCATCGCTTAGCGTCCGATCAATGGTATACTGTCCCAGTGCACTGACGAGTTGCCCGTCTGATGGCGGCACGGGAAGGGATCCTACGGAAAGTGTCAGGGGTGATGTCTCAAGATCGACGTTTCGCTGTCTTCCAAAACCGTCAAAAAACGTACTGTATTCATTCCGGAACCGTCCGCTTTGGCGAACGGATGCACGTATCGCGTACGACGGAACAGTCAGCTCACCGCTTCGGGTGGGAAACAGAGCATAACGTGCCAGAACCGCACGGCGATAAGATTCACCACCCAGTATCACGGACTCCGGGCGGCGGATCTGACTCTGATTCAGATCCTCCCTCCAGAATCCTTCGGTCTGCCAGCTTCGCAGATTGTAAAAAGTGTTTATTTCGATCGTGTTTCGGAAATAAAGTACGATTTCAGCGATTATTTGCTGGCCTCTTACCGGTTGTACTTCGCTCAATTCCAGCTCCAGGAAAATAGCGGGGTGGTCAGGACGCGTGGCTAAAGGCCGCTGGTATGAATCCTCGTCCGGGGTGCTGATGATCACTGTAACCGGCTCCGTCCGGTATTCCCGGCCGTCGATGTCAATATAGACCGTTGGGATCTGCCAGGCTCCGGAGTCGGTCGCCTCAACCGTATAGCTGTACCGGTAGCTCATTTGAGGAACCCCGTTAACCTGAGAGTAGCTGGTTCCGGTGCGCGGTACAGTCGACAGGTACCGAAACCCGGTCAAATCAGGCAGATCTGGTCGGGATACGGAACGCGGCTCCCGGCTCCGTACCTCTATATTGAGAGTAAACCGCTCACCGACCATGACATTAGAGGAGGATACCGATGCGGAAACACGGATATTTTCTGCAGAGGCAGAAGTCGGCAGAACTGTGGCCATAATTGCGATCAATGCAATCAATAAAATAAAAGCGTGGGAATAATGTATACCAGTTCCCGGCAACAGAGCGCTATACAAAAATCGAAGTTGATACTTGCTCATATGAATTACCAGTCTTTTTCATGTGGTGCGACTGGATCCAACTGCCGTTTTATATAATCCTTGATGAGCTCTTTTTCGATCTGCTCCAATGCGTTCATGATATCCTCAGCATGTCTCAGTTGTTCTTCGGTGATTTCGGGTCTGCCTTCTCTGCGTTCTTCATCGGTCTGCGGTTGATTGTCCAGCTGGATGGGTTCCGGCTGTCCGGATTCATCATCTTCCGGCCGGCTGTCATCTTCGGATGCGGACTGAGGTTGTGTGTCCTGCGGCTGTTGCTGCTGATCCTGCGGATCGTCATCATCCTCCTGATCGTCATCGCGCTCCTCATCTTGTTGCCGGCGCTTTAAAAATTCATAGTTGAACTTGGCATCTTCATCTGTGGGATCCAGTTCGAGGGATTGCCGAAAATGACGCAGTGCTTCTTTCGTGTTGCCGGATTCACCATGCAGATACCCCAGGTTGTATACGGCAGGAGCCTGATCGGCCGGGTCGTCGGTAATATCCCGATAGCGCTGAAAAGCTTCAAGTGAAGCTTCCATATCACCTTGCTGTGCCAGCGTGTTACCGAGATTGAAGAGGATATGGCGGCTGTCGGGATTATCCTCCAGAATTTCTCTGTACAATTGTTCTGCACGCTGATAATTTCCCTGCTCATAGGCGCGGTTGGCTTCCCGGGCCCGGCTGCCGCCGTCCGGCGCAGACATTAAAAGTGCAA
>SLQC01000009.1 GCA_007131625.1 Balneolales bacterium
GTTCGTAAACAGTGACATAATGGCCGGCTTTGTTAAGTTGAGCGGCGGCAGCGAGCCCGCCCGGACCCGATCCCACAACACCTACCGTTTTGCCGGTGCGCTTATCAGGAGGTTCCGGGACGACCCAACCCTCTTCAAAACCACGATCAATGATCGCCTTTTCGATGCTTTTAATCGATACCGGAGAATCAATTATACCAAGCACGCATGAACCCTCGCAGGGAGCCGGACAAACGCGACCGGTAAACTCCGGAAAGTTGTTGGTTTTGTGCAGACGGTGCAACGCTTCCTTCCATTTGTCGCGATAGACCAGGTCGTTCCATTCAGGAATTAGATTGTAAACAGGACATCCAGCGGATCCGCTGCCAGGTGCCGTTCCGGTCTGACAGAATGGTATACCGCAATCCATACAGCGGGCGCCTTGATCCCGCAATTCCTGTACGGTCAATGGCTCGTTAAATTCTTCCCAGCTATTAATGCGATCTCCGGGTTTACGGTATGGAGTCGTTTTTCGTTGATACTCCATAAATCCGGTCGGTTTACCCATGATATTTACTTTTCGTTACTATTTGATAATGTTTCTGATTCAATTGCCTGCGGCGCGGGCTTTATCACTTTTGTTGATTTCAAAAGCTTCCATAATAGCTACTTCGCCTTCCAGTCCCTGCAAATTCGCTTCGCGGATAGCCTCCTGCATCCTTTTGAAGTCGACAGGATGAACTTTTACAAATTGCGGCACCATCTCTTCCCATTTGGCCAAAATTTTCCAGGCGCGGTTACTGTCGGTATAGTCGGCATGACGTCGGATCATGCGTTCTACATCACGAATCTCGTCTGCATCTTCCAATCGCTCAAGTAAAACCATTTCTTTATTGCAACGACCTTCAAAGGTACCATCTTCATCGAGAACATAAGCGATACCGCCCGACATCCCGGCCGCAAAATTCCGCCCGGTCTCGCCGAGAACCACGACACGTCCGCCGGTCATGTATTCGCAGGCATGGTCGCCGACAGCTTCAACAACCGCCCGCACCCCACTGTTTCGTACACAGAAGCGTTCTCCCGCTTTCCCGCGGATATATGCTTCCCCGCTCGTGGAACCATAGAGGGATACATTACCAATAATAATATTATCCTCCGGCTTGAAGCGGGCATTGGCATCAGGATAAAGGATGAGTTTTCCGCCCGACAGACCCTTGCCGAAATAGTCATTCGCATCACCTTCTAGCTCCAGGGTCATACCCGGTGTAATAAACGCCCCGAAACTCTGTCCGGCAGAACCACGGAAAATCAATCGGATAGTGTCTTCCGGAAGCCCATCGCGACCATGAGCCCGGGTTACTTCACTTCCGACAATCGTCCCGGCTACCCGGTTGATATTGCGGATCGGCATTTTGGCCTTGACCGGTTTCTTGTCCCTTATCGCTGGCTCGCATATATCGAGTAGCGCTTGTAAATCAATGGAGTTTTGCAATCCGTGATTCTGGTTTATCAGATTGCGTGTTCCGATTCTATCATCAACTACCGGCTTGTAGAGAAGTGGCGCCAGATCCAGAGTCCTTGCTTTCCAATGATCGGTTTTGCGCTGTTTCAGTATATCGACCCGGCCAATCATCTCGTCGATAGTCCGGAAACCGAGTTTGGCCATGTGCTCACGCACATCCTGGGCGACAAATTTCATGAAATTGACGACATATTGCGGATCGCCGGCGTATTTGTGACGCAATTCGGGGTTTTGTGTAGCAATGCCAACCGGGCAGGTATCCAGATGGCAGACACGCATCATTATGCATCCCAACGTGATCAGTGCACTTGTGCCGAAACCGTACTCTTCGGCACCGAGAAGTGCAGCAATGACGATATCCCGTCCGGTTTTGATCTGTCCGTCGGTCTCCAGAACCACCCGGCTGCGGAGGTTATTGAGCACCAGCGTCTGATGTGTTTCAGAGACTCCGAGTTCCCAGGGAAGTCCGGCGTGCTTGATACTGGTCTGGGGCGATGCGCCTGTCCCGCCGTCATGACCGCTGATGAGAATCACATCGGCTTTTCCTTTGGCAACCCCCGCAGCAATCGTTCCGACACCGGCAAGCGACACAAGCTTCACGTTGATCCGGGCATTCCGGTTGGCGTTTTTAAGATCGTGAATCAGCTGCGCCAGATCCTCTATGGAGTAAATATCGTGGTGCGGTGGAGGTGAAATAAGCCCGACCCCTGGTGTCGAATATCTCACTTTGGCAATCCAGGGATACACTTTTTTCCCTGGCAACTCGCCCCCCTCACCGGGCTTGGCACCCTGAGCCATCTTGATCTGGATTTCCTGTCCCTGATTCAGATACTCGCTGGTAACACCGAATCGACCAGATGCAACCTGTTTGATGGCACTGTTTCGCGAATCTCCGTTAGGATCGGGAGTAAAACGTTTGGGATTCTCCCCACCTTCACCGGTATTGCTCTTGCCTCCGATCCTGTTCATTGCGATCGCCAGCGCTTCATGCGTCTCTTCGTTGATCGATCCATAGGACATTGCCCCGGTTTTAAACCTTTTGCAGATCGACTCTACTGATTCCACATCCTCAATCGGAACCGGTTCATTTCCATACTGAAAATCGAGCAGATGTCGGAGTGACGGGAAAGGATCCTGATGATCGTCAAGAAGTTTGGTGTAATCCTTGTACAGTTTGTAGTCGTTGATTTTGCTGGCAAATTGCAGCGTATGGACTGTTTCCGGGTTGTACATGTGGTATTCGCTGTTTTTTCGCCACGAGTATTGACCGCCCTCATCGAGTACTACTCCGTTTACTCGAATCTTCGGATACGCTTTTTGATGGCGCATCTCCGCCTCTTTGGCAATGATATCCAGTCCGACTCCATCGATCTGGGAACTGGTCCAGGTGAAATACTTGTCGATCACCTTCTGGCTAATACCCAGCGCTTCGAAAATCTGCGCTCCACGATACGATTTAATCGTCGATATCCCCATCTTTGCCATCACCTTAACGATGCCTTTAACCACTGCCTTGTTGTAACCCTTTACAACCCGCTTGTAATCGATACCTTCGATAAGTCCCTCCCGGAGGAGATCGTACAGACTCTCATAGGCCATGTAGGGATTGATCGCATCCACACCATAACCAAGCAGCGTGCAAAAGTGATGCACTTCCCTCGGCTCGCCGGATTCCAGCACCAGTCCGACTTCGGTTCGTTTACCGGTGCGAATCAGATGGTGATGCAGTCCGGATACCGCCAGCAGCGCTGGAATAGGTGAATGATCACTGTCAAACCCGCGATCGGACAGAATCAGAATGTTTGCCCCGTTTTTTATTGCCTTGTCGGCAGCAAAAAACATTTCATCCAGGCTTTTTTCCAGCCCGGTTCCGCCGCTTCCCGCTTTGAAAAGCATTGGGATGGTCTCGTGTTTGAAATCCGGCACGACCAGATTCCTCAAATGATCCAGATCCTCATTGGTCAAAATCGGATCTTTCAGTTCAATCTGCCGGCAGCTGTGCGGACCTGGATCGAGAATATTACCCTGGGAACCGAGAATTGTTTCGGTCGATGTAATCATCTCTTCACGGATCGGATCAATCGGTGGATTGGTCACCTGGGCAAAAAGCTGTTTGAAATAGTTGTAGAGCAGCTGCGGTTGGTTGGAAAGCACAGCGATTGGAGCGTCGTTCCCCATTGCACCGACCGGTTGCAGCATATTTTCGGCCATGGGCCCGACATTGACACGGAGATCTTCATAGGTATATCCGAATACCTTTTGACGATGCACCACTTCCTCATGGGTCAGGTCAGGCTCCGGAAAAGCTCGCCTGTTTGTTACTTTTTTGAAATTGATCAGATTCTCATCCAGCCACTGCCTGTAAGGCTGTTCCCCGGCGATTTGATTTTTGATCTCCTCGTCGCTGATAATGCGCCCCTGACGGGTATCGATCAGTAGCATACGTCCGGGCTGCAGCCTTTCCTTGCAGATTACATCTTCCGGCTCAATATCGAGCACACCGACTTCCGAAGCCAGGACAACCATATCGTCCCGAGTCACGTAATAGCGGGACGGCCGAAGGCCGTTACGATCGAGAGTGGCGCCTACGATCGAACCGTCAGTAAAAGCGATAGATGCAGGACCGTCCCACGGTTCCATCATGCAGCTGTGAAACTGGTAAAATGCGCGCTGAAGGTCGTTCATATCCTCATGCTTCTCCCAGGGTTCTGGGATCATCATCATCATTGCGTGAGCCATGGACCGACCGGTAAGCGATAGAAATTCCAGACAGTTGTCAAATTTTGACGAATCGCTGCCCTCCTCCTGAATAATAGGCAGTACTTTCTTCATATCATCACCGAACAGTTCAGTTGCAAACTGCTTCTCCCGTGCGTGCATCCAGTTCTGGTTGCCCTGCAACGTGTTGATCTCGCCGTTATGGATGATATACCGGTAGGGATGCGCCAGCTTCCAGCTCGGAAAGGTGTTTGTACTGAACCGGGAGTGGACCAGGGCGATTGCAGTGGTCATGTCGGGATTTTTCAAATCCGGATAGAAGAGCTCCAGCTGATTCGGTGTGAGCATCCCCTTGTACACGATGGTACGCGATGAGAGGCTATTGATATAATAATACTCTTTGTCGGCCTCATCGAGATCTGACTGTTCAATGGCCAGGGTGCAACGGCGACGGATCACAAACAATTTACGCTCAAAATCAAGTTCGGTATGCATTTCAGGTCCACGTTCAATAAAAACCTGGCGGACCAATGGTTCGCAGGATGTAGCCGTTTCACCGAGACTCGAGTTGTCGGTAGACACTTTTCGCCAGCCGAGGATATTCAATCCCTCCTCACGGATCACACCTTCAATAATGCGTTCGCAATACTTGCGCTTCTCCCGTTCCGTCGGCAGAAACAGCATTCCGACCCCGTAATTGCCGAAATCTGGCAGATTAAAACCGAGGCCTTCGCAGGATTTCCTGAAAAAATCGTGTGGTATCTGCATCAGTATTCCGGCACCGTCACCACTGTTTGGTTCAGCTCCGGTTGCCCCCCGGTGATCGAGATTGCGCAAAACACGAATTCCCTGTTTTAAAATTTCATGCGAGGATTTGCCTTTCATATTGACGACAAACCCGATGCCACAGGCATCATGCTCATGGGCGGGATTGTACAATCCCTGTTTTTCGGGAAACAATTTTCCAGCTTTTGTCATACCATTTTTCTTTAACATACTGATTGCTATTTTGACCGGATCTATGTGCTGACACAGCCGGCAGATATGCATCGGCCTGCATTTCATATACTTTCTGTATACACATTTCGCAGACTTGAAGGCATTTTGCCTGTTTGGAACCCGCAATTTATTTGTAATCGTTGCAATGACCGAATGAAGTGCGGACAAGACTTTACTATAACCTTTTCATCCGCAACCTACAAAGATCTGCCAGACACCAGCCTGCGAGAATGACGTTTTGCATCATGCATTGCATGTTAATGTCTTTCAGATACTGTAACACCAACCAGTGTACTGCAACCTTATTTTATCAGACATTTGCCATCAGCCTATTTTTTTACAGATTTGCAATATCACAAAAAAAAATCAGCTATTCAAATAAAAATTAGGTCCTAAGAGCTGATTTTCTTGATTTTATTGCTGAGATTCCAAAAAAGCGCTATCAAAATTAATATACAGCCAGCCATATTCCGAATTATGGGCGGTAATAATTTTATATTTCAAAAAAGTAACAGGGTGAGCTGTCCAATGACGAGATCAATCAGGCATTCCGTATAAACAGTCCTTGAGTTCAATATATTTTTCACTATAAAAATGGTAACTTCAATGTTTTATATACTTGTAAAAACCTCAATATCAATCTATATTTATCCCTGTTTACACGGCTGACGTTAACGTTTCATAAAACTTTAAACTTGTTAAATGAACATTGATATGCGAAATACCTTTTTTTTAATCCTATTGGCCGGGCTGCTTTTATTTCCATCTTCGGCTTACACACAATTAACCGAATCAAACCGTCTGACACTTGAAGGAGCCAAGAATATCCTTGAAGCGGCAGAAGCCCGGGCTGCACAAGACAACTGGACTGTAGCGATTGCCATAGTAGATGCGGGTGGACATCTGTTAGCTTTCAGCCGGATTGACGGGACTCAAATTGGAAGTATCGAAGTAGCACTTAATAAGGCAAAAGCATCCGTCTTCTATAAAAGACCGACAAAAGCATTTCAGGATGGACTTCAGGGCGGTAATACAGGACTATTAACACTACCTGGTTTCATAGCTTTCGAGGGAGGTGTACCTATTGAACACAATGGTGAAATCATCGGTGCCGTTGGCGTGAGCGGGGTAACCGCAGCACAGGACGGCATCATTGCCAATGCCGGCATTGCCGCCTTATCAAGATAAATTCCAAAGATTGGCAATAATAATAAGCTTGATCACCCTGGAGTATAACTAAACCGACAAAATCAACTGCCATATCATCTTCCAATCGATTCTCCAAGCGGTGAATCAGTACTGAAAGGTGGATGTGGATACTCGTCCGGGACA
>SLQC01000375.1 GCA_007131625.1 Balneolales bacterium
AAATCGACCGGAAATTCAATAAGAAAACAAAAAAGAGACCTCCCCTCCAACTGATTAAAGATTTTTTGGTCAAATGAGATGAAGGAGGGGCGGTGAAATTAAAAATCGCTCAATTTAGGTTAAAGTTAGTTGATGCTCTGTGATCATGCGGCATGCCCGTACGAACCGATGCCGTACCGTTAAACCCGAACTCCGCACCATCTACAAGGACAATATTGATGATTCCTCCGGTTCCCTCAGCCTCATATCGTGCAGATGGATTGGTGATGATTGCAATATTCTTGATCATATGTGCCGGGATGCTGCTCAGGCCATCGGTCCCGTCGCGCACAAGGTTAGAAGGACGCCCGTTAATCAGAACACGAACTCCCTGGCTGCCTCTAAGGCTGATGTTTCCGTCGAAATCGGTGGATAATGACGGGACATAATCGAGTACATCAAGAGCGGAGCCGCCCAGGCTTGTGATATCCTCCTCGACATGGAATACACGACGGTCTATGTCCATTTCCAGTCGTGATCGCTCCGCATCCACCGTAACTTCATCCATCTGAGTGGCCGCAACTTCAAGCTGGATGATACCGAGGTCCTTTTCAATGCCGGAGGAGACCTTCACTTCTGTCCGGTATGATTCATATGAGACAAATGAGATTTTAAGCAGATACCTGCCGGGTGCTACCTCTAAAGTGAATACCCCGTTTTCATCACTTGATCTTCCGGAAATCATTTCGGTTTCTGATTCATCATTATAGAGAACCACAGACGCACCTGGCAACCCTTCTTCGTCTTCATTATGTATAGTCCCTGTTAGAATTGTCGCTTCATCATTTGACTTTCCTTTTATGGCATATACCGTATCATATATCATCAATGTCACAAATAGTAATAGAAAAAATATCGGTCGTTTCATCTGTTTATTTTTTTATTTCTAAGGGCAGATGTAATGTCCATGTCGAAAATAATCATGCTCGTGTGTGTCGGATTGCCGTCATGGCCATTTCCTCTGCTTAAAATGATTGATTTCTTACGTCAGATGCTCAATGAACCGCGTAAACGAAATGTCCATGACGGGTATAAACATGTTCCTGCGTGTCAGAGGCTCCTTACCTGGATTTTACATATCATATTGTTATCAATATTGACCTTACAATTCTTGATACGAATGCTAACTAATTATTAAGCAATATGTTATGTGAAACATTAAGAAATAATTTAATTTTACAAGATTTTACGTGGATGCGAATACCACCATTGCTTCATTACATCTTTGTATAAATTAACAATTCCTGGTACCCTCCCTTCAACAAAAATCAAATCATTTCATTTTTTTCACCTGAATCAGATGGATCAATAGTAAGCCGGCCAATACCGTTATTGTGTTCATAGCCTGGATTTTGTCTCTTCATGAGATATAGACGGAAAGCGTTTCAATATGGGGTAACTGGAAATGATATCAGTCAAAGGAAGGGAATAGTATTTTAAGCTCTTCGACTGATACCTGGCGGCCGAATTCTGAAAGCTCAAATGCTTCTGCATACCGGATATTTGCTCCTGCTTCTTCACCATAAAGTTCGATAAGTCGTTCCCGGTATTTGTCAGCGATATGTACGTTGCGTTGTTTCATCTCATTGATTCGAATATTCATACGGGTCTCTTCATCTTCAGGCACATTATCCCGTCGGCCCCATGTCCAAGAATCCAAATCGGAAAATTGTGAATGCATTTGCTCAAGCGATTTCCATTTCCGGTCGGCAATTTCATCGATTTCAACGACAAGAGTTGGCTCAAACGGATAGGGCTTTTCAAAACGGTCATGAAAATAGAGAACGACCGGGCTGCGAGGGAGCGGCTCTGTATCGGGAGTAAAGAATTTTGCCTCGACAAGAATAATAGCATCATCGACCAATACACCACTATAGCGATGGTCGGCGTGATAGTCGTATCGGCGGTGAACCATTACGATATCTGCCTGCCATTCCCGGATCTGCCTGGCCACTTTTCTTCTGTTTTCAAGTGTTGGCATAAGTTCTCCATCATGAATATCAAATACCTCGGTTTCAATGGCAAGTACTTCTGCTGCTGCCTGAACTTCCTTTGTACGGCGAATAGCTAATGCACCTCCTGACATGCCAAAATGACCGATATCACCATTGGTCATCGAAACACATTTAAAGGCATGTCCCTGAGCTGCCCATAGGGCAGCTACACCACCGGCATTGAGTTCACAATCATCAGGGTGTGCACCGAATGCAATGATTCTAAGTTTTTCATCATTTGCAGTCTGCCCGGCAATACTACCGGTCATGAAAAAGAAAAAAATGATAAAACCGATCATAGGTATAGCGTAGTAGTGGTTCATATTCATTTAATTTTGGGTGTAAATAACTTTTTATGTGGTCGCATAAAATTACAATCGTACCGGATTTATTAAGTAAGCCCGAATTCTGATCGTCAAATTTTCTGGGAGGTCAGACAGACCGGGTTCTTCCCGTTTTTTCAAGCGGTACAAATCCATCATAACGGCCGGTATCACCAGCATCACATCTATGATATCATGATTTTACATCTGTTTCAGCATATTATTTCGTGTAAAAATATAAAAAAACAATAATATCTGCACATTGAATCAGTTACGGGGGCAGTTGATAACCAGCAATTAATAAAAGTAGAGTAAGAGGTTCTAAATATGAAATCACAGTCCATAATCACCGGAATGACAGTCGCATTTTTTGCACTTTTTGCCATTCCGGCCGAAGCTCAGTTTCAGCAGCCACCCCAGCAACAACCACAGGTTGATGTGTCGGATGATGAACTGGAAGTCTTTGTCGATGCATCCATGAACGCACAAACCGTCCAGGCTGAATCTCAGCAGGAGATGGTAGCTATTGTGAATGATGAAGGTATCGGTGTGGAGACGTATAACGAAATCATGCAGGCGCAGCAAATGGGAGAGTCGGTAGATGATCTCGACATACCCGAAGATGATGTTGTCAAGTTTGAAAGTGCTTATGCGCAGATTCAGGAAATCGAAGAGAAGATGCAAGAGCAACTGGCTCATGCCGTAGAAGATGAAGGAATGGATATGGATCGATTCCAGGAGATCAATATGGCAATCCAGCAGGATCCGGAACTTCAACAGCGCGTGCAACAAATGATCCAGGAAACACAAATGCAGCAACAGCCGCCGCAACAACCGGAAGGTTATTAATGGCTGAAATCCGGTCAATCCGGACATGTTTTTATTACGCCATTTGCAAGGAAGCAAAAAAACCCGTCTCACCAGACGGGTTTTTTTGGGATGCATCCGTCCGGTATTTAACAGTGGTTTGGGTATACAAGCTTGTCGTTGTGTAATCGTTTATGAGTAAATGGAATCCGAATACACCAGCGAACGGGTTCATCGTGTCATCCGACGCAAAGTGACTGCCAACCCGGGTCAGCATGCAGCCAAATAACGTTGCAACTCGGGTCACGGTCACCTTTGAATGTAATGCAACTACTGGTCTGATGGGTTTTCCAGGCCAAATGCATCAGAATAGCAAAATAAAAAATGAGCAACCTGCAAACCGGCGAAACAAGCAAATCAGTTGTATCAAGAAATAAAATCCGGGCTCTAACAGCCGCGGCAATTCCGGTATTGTTGATCCTCCTGCTGGCAGGATCTGTTATTACACTTCGCTGGATAAATCCCTCTTTTTCCTCCTTCACCCTCAGTGAAGATTGGAAAAGTCTGGACAGAGAACGCTACAGCCTCAGAGAATACTGGGTGTCGTATGATGAGTTACCGGGTCATCTCAAATGGGCGGTCATCGCTTCGGAGGACCAGCGTTTCCTGGAGCATTTCGGACTGGACTGGTCAGCGATTGAAAAAGCCCTGGATGAGCGCAGGAAAGGGGAAAGGCTGCGAGGAGCAAGCACCATTACGCAACAAGTGGCTAAAAATCTCTATCTCTGGCCGGGACAATCCTGGTTCAGAAAAACTGTGGAAGCCGGTATTGCAATACTGATTGAAGTGTTCTGGACAAAGGATCGCATATTGGAAGTTTACCTGAATATCGCGGAATTCGGACCCGGCCTGTATGGGGCAGGTAAAGCGTCATCGGAATTGTTTGGAAAAGAACCGTCGGAACTGTCACCGTCTGAATCAGCACGTATGGCTGCGGTACTGCCGAATCCGAAACGGATGCGTGTGGAACCGCCGTCGCCTTATACGGAAGAGCGCAGCAGGTGGATCCTGCAGCAAATGACCCAAATAACGGGAATTGCTTATTTACCTGAAATGCAGCCTGATACATTTGCCGGGTCAGCCGATACACTTGGTATCCCGACTGATGAACGTGATCCGTTGCGTTGGGATTCTTATCCTGTGATTTGGGGATCCGATTCAATTGACCGGGGTTTGGAACCGAATAACTGGGGAGTTGAACTGGATATTGATATTGAAAGGGATTACAACTTCAGGTTTGATTTTAAAGATCGGTTGGTACGCGGTACAGATATCGAATCACGCCCGGGTGCTGAGCGGCAATCTGAATCAGATTGGAAACCGGGGGAATCAGATGCCGGCCGGTATCCTGATACGACACAGCAACCTTTGGACACAGAAGATGTCCGCCCTTCAGATACAGTCCGTATGCCGGAGGACGCGCGACAACGTGACTCCGCCCTGGACCTGGACTCGCTTCTGCAGAGATCACAGTGGAAAGATCCTGATCTGTCAATTGACTTCGATAGCCTCTTCAGGGATAGGTTGCAAAAGAATCGTAACTGACCTTCCCCCAGACTTGGGGAATATTCACTTTTCCCCGGTCAGCATCTTAAAAAAAGGCACCCGGATTTCCGGACCGCTTTCACGGAAGTGCATAAAAGGAGTGTGTCGGTCGGGCTGGTTTGTATCCGCCTTTATTCCCCACAGTGGCAGCAGCGAGTTGGGAAGCATGGAGTAGCGCCCGTCACCGATGATTAGCTCATACTCCGGATGGCGGACAAGATATCCGTCGGAGAACCTGGCAAAACGATGCAGATCATCGAAAAGCACCGTGTTTTCGAATGCTGCATAATCCCGTTCGGGCAGAATCAGGGGAGCGGACTCTCCCGGGTAGATTTCAGGGGTTGAAAAAAGTCCCGACCTGACCGCATCGACGTAAACGGTGTCATTCGACACATAGGTTCCCCGCCAGAGTATCAAGTTGCCGATCGACGGTTTGACAGCAATACGTTCTATGCTGTGTCCGCGTTGATCGACCAGTTCATAAATCGCTGACTTTCCTCGTTCACGCTGTACCAGACCGATCGTCAAGTAAAAAATAAGCCAGATGAGGGCTAACCAGGCCGGAAGTTTGCTTCGGTAGTAGAATGCGACAGCACCCAGCAACAGCAATCCGACAGTCAGCACCGGGTCAACGATGGATACCAGGTTCCAGGAGTACCTGGTATCAAGGAACGGCCACATCAGTTCGGTACCGTAACTTGTGACGGCGTCGATCATACCGTGTGTCGCGTATCCGATCAAACTGAAGAGATAGATTTCCCGGAAATCGAGATGCTTGCGCATAAACCACCAGAGCAGAACTGCGACCAAGAGTGCGCCGATAGGGGTGAAGACAAAGGAGTGGGTAAACTGGCGATGTATTTCCAGATTGAAAAGCGGATCAGAAGGGTGATGGATGAATATCTCGATATCCGGCATAAGAGCAGCGACAATTGCAGTTAAAGCGGCCGGACGATGTTTATTGCTGTCGGCGAGTGATTGTACAGCAACGGCTCCGGTCAGTCCGTGAGTTACTGGATCCATTCAGGGTGGAAATATCGATCATATCAAATCGGAACATTATTACAATTTGATAAATCGGGTGAAATGTACCGGAAAGCAAAAGCTCCGGATTGTATAAAAAAACGGGATAAGGTGGTGTGCCATATCCCGTGTATGATATATAGTAATCGGATAACGGTCAGGATGATTTCAACTTTTCATCCACCGAATAGGCGCCTGCTCCAATAAGGATAAACGCCACATTAACCAGCAGAAGCATCATGTCAAGTCGGTAAGCTGAAAAACTTTCCCCCAGTTTGGTTGTCAAAATTGCGACCAACATGATGATCGCAAGAAGTATCGCCGGAATGCGGATATACGCTCCGGCAAGGACCAGTATCCCGCCGACAAACTCGACAATACCGACAACCCAGACCATCAGCCCGGCAAATGGTATGCCGATTTTGACGAAGAATTCATGAGCGCCTTCAATGCCAGTCAGTTTGCTCCATCCCGCATAAATGAAAATAACGCCTACTCCAATACGTAACAGTAGCAGTGCAATGTCCTGGTTTTTGTTGTTTGTAAAATTATTCATAGTATAAGGTTTATTTGCGATTACATGTAAACATGGATCAAACAAATTACTAACAATGGATCAAACTACATTACTAACAAAGGTTTCATTTCGACAATTCACTTTCATACAGAAAACATCCATGGCCCATGGCCGAAATTTCTGACACACAGACGCCTTAATATTACATGGGTGCTCCATGTAACGTATGAAAT
>SLQC01000234.1 GCA_007131625.1 Balneolales bacterium
CATCGCCTGGCCGTTTTGGCGCTGAGGCCAGTCGGCAGCAGTGCCATGGCGGTGATCGAGGGCGGGGTCGCCTACCGCCTGCGGCCCGATGCCGACACGCGCCGGCCGGTGCCCGAGCCCCTTCTGGCGGTTCTATACCTCTGTCTACGGTGACGGATATGAGCAGCAGCGCTGGATCATCCGGTTGTTCGACTCCATTGTGCAGGGGCTGCAGGATCGAAAAAAAGATATGCAGCAACTGGACGAGGAGCGTGAGAAAAACCAGCTTTGGTTTCAGAGCGAAAAACTGGTTGGTGGTGTGCTGTATGTCGATCTTTTTGCAGGAGATCTGGTTAAGCTACGAGAAAAAATTCCATACCTCAAAGAACTGGGGATAAATTTCCTCCACCTGATGCCGCTTCTTCGTCCGCGTGATGGCTTGAACGACGGCGGCTATGCCGTTCAGAACTTCCGGGATATCGACCGCCGGTTAGGGTCGTATGACGACCTGCGCAAACTTTCGCGAATTCTCCACCAAGAAGGGATCAATCTGGTGCTCGATTTTGTAATGAATCATACCGCTAAAGAGCACGGATGGGCACAGGCTGCGATGAGCGGTCATCCCCGCTATCAGAATTTCTATCACATGTTCGATGATCGCACCATTCCGGATATGTATGAGCAGCATCTCATCGAGGTATTTCCAGATTTCGCTCCCGGAAACTTCTGTTATTATCCCCAGATCGATAAATGGGTCTGGACTACTTTCTACGAATTTCAGTGGGATCTGAACTACGCCAACCCGGATGTTTTCCACGCAATGTTCGACGAAATGGTTCACCTGGTAAATACCGGAGCCGACTGCCTTCGACTCGATGCTGTGCCGTATCTCTGGAAAAAGCTGGGTACCCATTGCCAAAATCAGGATGAAGCCCATCATATCCTTCAGGCCTATCGTGCATTGCTGCGTGTTGTCGCCCCAGGCGTTCTGTTCAAAGCCGAAGCCATAGTGGGTCCGGTCGAAATCCTCAAATACCTCGGTATTGACAGCTTTGAAGGCAAGGAATGCGATCTGGCATATAATGCGACACTCATGAGCCACCTTTGGCATGCACTCGCCTGCGAAAACACCCATCTGCTTCGTACCACATTCAACAAACTGCCAAGGGTACCCAAATTCACATCCTGGGTTAACTACATCCGGTGCCATGACGATATTGGCTGGGGAATATCTGACGAATTTGCCGCATCGGTGCATCAGATCGGATATCATACCCGCTTGTTCTGCACCGATTTCTACACCGGCAAACTGGCCGGAAGCTATAGCGAAGGGTACGCCTTCCAACGGGATTACTACACCGGGGAAGCTCGCGTTTCCGGGACGACCGCGGCGCTTTCCGGCCTCCAGAAAGCAATGGTGGAAGCGGAAGATCTCGGCATCGATGACGCCATCCGGCGGATCATGCTGCTGAACAATGTCATTTTCACCTGGAAGGGAATCCCCCTGATCTACCTCGGAGATGAAATCGGACAAACCAACGATTACAGTTATCTCTCTAACCCTCTGAAAATGAGAGACAACCGATGGGTGCACAGGCCAAAGATGGACTGGCAAAAAGTCGCACTCCGCAATACACCCGGCACCATCGAACAACGACTTTTTTCGGAGTTCAGTAAACTAATTAACGCCCGGAAAAACACCCCTGTCATACACGGTTCCTCCACCGACCGGATTGTCATTCTGGATATCGACTCCGTTTTCTGTTTTGAACGAAAAACAAAAAATCAGAGTGCTCTGTTTCTCTCCAACTTTTGTTCTGACCCGGTGCATATCCCGGCCGGCAAGTTTCCGGAGGTCTGGCGGCACCGCTATTATCGCGACCTTTACAGCAGACGCGTTCTTGATTTCAGTTTTGATGAGGTAGTGATGGAGCCCTACGGTTTCTTCTGGCTTTCTGCCACTACCGACCGACCTTCGCTGGAAGCTGAAAACACCATCATCGATGTGTTGGTAGAAACGGAAATGGGCGAAGAGATTTATCTGGTAGGTAATATCCCCGAATTGGGAGCGTGGAATCCGGAGAAAACCGTGGGTCCGCTCGACCCGGCCTTTTACCCGACCTGGGAGATTCAGCTGAAATTGCCGGCCAATACCTATTTCGAGTTCCAGTGGATTAAAAAACGAAATGGACAAATCCTGGAGTGGTCACCCGACAAATACTGGATGAAAAGCGGTGATGAGATTTCCTATTTTTAAGGAATTTCAGATAAAGGTGACGTCACACCAGGCTTGTTTTCCATCAGAAATTTTCAGGATGATGATTTCCCGGATCGATTCAGGTGATTTCAGGGTCATCTGTACCGTAAATATAAATTATGGGTAATGATTCCCTGTGATCGGGTTGAATAACAGCAACGATGAAAGGTACGTAACAGACAACATCTATACCGGATTTCATAGAACCAGTGATTATATTATTCTTTGGACAAACCATCACATGCCGTAATCAATCTGACAAATAATACCACCGTGGAACCATTTCTTGCCGCAGCATTGCAGTTGAACAGTCAGCCCAACCTGGATCTCAGTCTTGAGCAAGCCGGTAGTGCTGTGAAACAGGCTGTTGGAAAAGGAGCGGCATTAATTGCTTTGCCGGAAAATTTTGCGTTTCTGGGGGATGAGAAAGAGCGCCACCGGCAGATGGATGCCATTTCCGAAGCTGTGATGAAGACGGTGCCGCAGTGGGCGAAAACATACGGGGTTACTATTTTGGCCGGAGGCTTTCCGGTTCGGGCAAAGAACGGCAAAATGTATAATCGTGCGATTCTGTTCAATCGGCAAGGGATGGAAATTGCCCGGTATGACAAGATCCATCTGTTTGATATTACCCTTTCGAAGGAAGAGAGTTACCGGGAGTCGGACCTGGTGGAGCCGGGTGCGGTGAATGCGGTGGTGAGTGAATTGCAGCCGGGATTACGCATCGGATTGTCCATTTGTTATGATGTACGTTTTCCGGAGTTATACCGGAAGCTGGCTGACCTTCAGGCCGATATACTGTGCGTTCCGGCCGCATTTACACGTCCGACAGGCGAATCGCACTGGGAGATTTTACTTCGGTCACGGGCCATTGAAAATTCGGCGTACCTCATTGCACCCGCTCAGACCGGAACCCATGGAGAGAAACGAAAAACCTACGGCCATGCCATGATCATCGATCCCTGGGGTCGGGTGTTATCGGATGCCGGAACAGCACCGGGGATGACAATTGCCGAAATTCGTATGGATTATCTCCGGGAAATTCGTAAAAAGCTCCCATCGCTGAAACATCGAAGACCGGGACTGTAGCGACGCAAAAAAAATCCGGTTTTTTCTCATTCCGTATTGCAAAGTACAGACCAGAGTCCGTATCTTTTAAATCTTGACAAAATGGGTGGTTAGCTCAGTTGGTTTAGAGCACCTGCCTTACAAGCAGGGGGTCACTGGTTCAAATCCAGTACCACCCACATTATCAAAAGCCTTGTCTATCAATGAAATATATGACAGCCGGGGCTTTTTTTGTTTCTGCTATATTGCCATTCTCTGATTTTGGCTGGTCCGATATAGCGAGAAGCTGACACCCTTCCTTTTTCTGTATCACAAGATATTGCTAAATTCTGGACTTTATAATGATGAGTTCCCTCCCAAAAGTCATTTTGACTAAAAAAAGTGGCTTTTCCAGTCAGGAAAAGGGGGAAATCGCTTTGAATCAGGGTTCCTGGAGTGGACTCAATGATAAAGTAAAAAGAATGAGCAGCTTGATATTTTATAATTGAGAAAATGAGTTTTAGCTGATTTTGACTTTGGAGTCAAAACAGGTCTTGAAATATACCGTACAGTAGCCAAAGAAAAGCCCAATTACAACAGCAATCAAGAGTGGAACGGCAACCTGAAAATACCATTCATACACACCTGTCAAATCCGGACGCTGAACATAGCTGATAATTGCAAAATAAGCACCTGATCCAATAAAGTAAGAGGGTAGAAAATTAATACTTGGCACCCTGTCTGCACTTATGATCGCGAATGCCACAAAGAACACAGACAAAACGGATCCCCAGGGAACCGTTGTACTATCGAGCCCGCTGAATACTCCCCCCAGTTCAATCAAAATTACAGAGGCTATAATACCGCCAATGTAACCGGCAAAAGTCTTAAACGCCATATTAATGGTCCCACCGCCCAAAAAATACATTGCCCATGCCTGAAAAGCAGCCCAAGTCAGTAGCCCCGCGCCCATGGCAGCGGGGGTAAAGGGAATAAAGGGTGCAATTGTCAACAAGATGACGGCTTGAACACCTACAAAAGCTGGAAATCCAGCAAACTTGTAAAATGGCAGGGTATTTGTATTTTTACTCATAATTTTACTTCTTTAAGGTTTTATTTCTATTAATAAACTGTTTTTCAGAGCTCGAACAAGAAGAATAAGGACTACGTAAGGACTCTTTAGTTCTCTTCGTGTATATCAAGTTCTGAAACCATGGGTAAAACTGCATATCGGGAAAGTAGAACTTTTATCAATTATTCAAAATTATGAATTATGACTGTCCGCCCCCTGGCTTAATACCAAAGACATCTTTAATCCAGCGGATTGCCTCTCGCATATCCGGCTCACTGATTTCATATCGGGGGCATTACCCGGAACGGATTAATGTCACAAAAAGAAAATTATGACGAGCCACCACTTGCATGGAAAGCCCAATGGGATTACTATTGTAAAAAACCGGGGGAGCATATGAAATCTGAACGCAACACGATCCAAAGACTTAACGTGTTTTCAAAGTCGGGTACGTTTTCCCGGTGTCTGATGGTATGCGATCGTCAAAAACTTTCCAGCCGACTTAAAACGACCAAACCATATAGTATGTCCGAACAGAAAAAATCATCCAACGGATCCTTTTTCCCCGGGGTACATATCACCCTGGGACAGAATAACTCATTCAATGGGCCGACCTGGTCCGTGCAACCGTATTTTTCAGGATTTCAAGCGTTCTTTGGCCATAGAAAACTCCCTGTCCTACAGCTCTTTTTTATGTTTTTCAGGCGATGGGTGACGCTGTCGCTCTTGCTCCTGCTCACGGCAGGGCTCCCCGGCTTCCTGTATGCACAGGATCTGGATCGTCCTCCGCTGGATATCGAAGTGGACTATTCCCCTGCTGATGGGGATATTTCGGGCACCAACCCCCCGGCTTTTATCTGGCTGCCGGCGACAGATATCGATTCCTATATGTTACAGTATTCCCCGACCCGTTCGTTTGACCCCGAGCATACGATCACGGTCAGGGATATCGATCTGACGATTCATGTGCCCGTGGAAACGCTGGAGCCGGGGGTCTGGTACTGGCGGTATGGGTACCATGATGGCATGCAGGACCGATTCAGTAACGTCAGACAATTTGAGATTCCGGAAACGGCAGTGGATTTCCCACTTGTTACTGCCGATGAAATGCAGGAGCGCATTCCCGGTCACCGGCCACGACTTTTTTTCTCACCGGAACAGGTCGAGGATATTCGTACCGATACCGATGGTCGATATGATTTTCTCTATCCGGTGATCGATGAGGCCCGTGATATTCTGGCCATGGACGAACCGCTCTTTCCAGAACCCGACCCCTGGCCGGAGGAGAACTACCGCCCGATTTATACTCAAACCTGGCAGGCAATGCGTCCCTATACACAGCGGATGCTGATCAGTGCACTGGCCTACTTGTATACCGGTGATGAGCGTTTTGCCGATGAGGCCCGCCGCCGGCTGATGCATTTTATGACCTGGGATGTTGATGGTCCTTCCAGTGCCCTCTGGCCGACGGAACTGGGTATGGATATAGCCAAAAACGCTTACGCTGTTTTTGACTGGATCTACGATGTACTCTCTGAGGATGAGATTCAACGCTGCAAGGAAGTCTTGACAGCACGTATGGAACAGATCCATCGGGAAGTGCACCGGGCCCGACCCATGGAGAGCCGGCCCTATTCCAGCCATCCCGGAAGAATGGTGGGTTATGTTGTGGAAGCAGGCATCGTACTGGCTCATGAAGTCCCCGAAGCCAGAGAGTGGCTCGACTATACCTTAAAGCTGCTCTGGAGTACCTATCCGGCATGGGGCGGGGATGACGGGGGCTGGCACGAAGGGGTCAGTTACTGGATGCATTACATGAATTCCATTCTCAGGGTAGTCGCCGAACTGGACCGATATGGTATTCCGCTGAAAGAGAAACCTTTTTTCCGGAACACCGGATTTTTTGGACTGTATGCCGGCTATCCTCACCGGCCCACCCGGGCTTTTGGTGATGAGCAGATCCGACCGATCGATATCAATCACGGCCGGGTGATGTACGATTTCTCCAGTCTATATAAGAATCCGTATTTTCGCTGGCATTCCGAAATATCCGGTGTCGAAAATCCCTCGGAACGTGCCGCCCTGCTCTATCATGACCCCGATCTGCAATCCCGATCTCCCGGGGAACTACCGCAATCCCGGGTGTTTCATGATGTGGGTATCGTAGCCATGCACAGCCACATGGCCGATCCGGAAAATAATGTATTGATGCTTTTTAAAAGCAATCCGTTGGGTGCAATCAGCCACAACCACGCCAGTCAGAATGCCTTTATTATCGAAGCCTTTGGAGAACCACTGGCGATCAGTTCCGGATCTCGTCAGGGGCACGGATCCCCGTCTCACCGGGAATGGATGTGGCAGACGAAAGCACATAACAGTATTCTGGTCGATGGGGATGGCCAGGTTCCCCGGCGGCGCAGCTCCAGCGGTGAGATCATCGCCTACGAAGAACACGGAGACTATGTCTATGCAGCCGGAGATGCGACCAGGGCTTACGGGGGGCGCCTGGAGCAATTCCACCGGCATATACTGTTCCTTCGACCGGATTATTTCATAATTATCGACGATCTGATATCAGCGAAGAACGCCTCTACCTATCAATGGTTGCTGCACGGACCCACCGAATTCCAAATCGATCGCACGGCCAATGTTCTGATCAGCCGATCCGGAAATGCACGATTGACCACCCGCTTTTTGACTCCTCAGAACCTGGATTATCGTCAGCATACCGGTTTTACCCCTGAGATGCAGCGACCATCTGCCATGTGGAATCAATTTCACCTGACCGCATCAACCCTTCAGGCGGAAGTTTCGCAACGCTTCGTATCGGTTATGCGGGTTGATCGGATTCCGGGAGAACCCGTACTGAGACCGGAGCCTCCAAGCACCTCGAGACGGGAAATCGATATTCAAGCATGGGATGACTCTGGCACCCCTAGCCAGGTACTGTTGCAGGCCAAGCTCCTGCAGGCCGACGGAGGGGTCGCCCTGAGGCTTGGCAACGATCTTATACTTTGGCGGGAAACCGGACAAGAGCAGATAACCGCACACGGAGTGACCTCAACCCGGGACGTTACGGTAAAAAAAGATTTTTTCCGGTAAAGAGGACTATTTCTTCCCCGCTAATTGCTCTTCCTGCGAGTCGAAAACTTTCCGGTAACATCAAATACATTATACATGACATTTTTGGAGTAATCGGTGTGAGTTGGTGCCAACACCTGGTCGCCGATTGTATGACCATTCAGGTAGAGTTCTTACAACAGCAATCCAATCAGATATAATTTTGCTTCGCTAATCTCCTTTTTTGTGCTGAATTCCTTCCTGAAATAGCGAGCTGACAGGCTGGAGAAACATTTCCGGGGTGTCCAAAAGCTGAAAAAAAGGAAAAAGAAAAAAAACTTATCATAAAAATTTCATGTTTATTATTCATAGTATAAATATTTGTTTTTATGACAGTAATAATTTTCTGATCAATAATAGTTGTCTTATTAAAAAAGGTTCTATTAATTTATACCCGGTTCAGTCACGATGGTACTTTTTATAAAGGATAATTGGCGATTGATAATATTTATTTTTGAATGAACAGCCACCGCATTGTTACAACTATGAAAATTCTGGGTATTTATATCACATTTGTAATTTTTACATTCTCAACGAGTTATGGCCAGGCAACAAATTCTGAGGCGAGCACCCTTGTTCGGATTGGATTAAATCCTGTAATAGGGACTAAAGCAGATGTCAATGATGATTTAACAATGAGTGAAGGCTTTGGTATGGCCGTCCGCTCCGATATAAGTATCAGTAGAAGATTTTCTGTTGTACCGGAATTTATATACTATTTCCCGACACCAATAAATACAAATGGGTTTGGGGGAGTCGATTTTACTATTTGGCAGTTTAATGTTAATTCCAATTTCTTTATCGAGAAAAATCCTGTTTATCCAATCAGTGCTTATCTGATTGGCGGGTTAAGCTATAATTATGCAGATGCTGAAAGAAGAATTTCTGAATTTGATGTTTTTGAAAATGTTGATGATTTAGGAGCAAATTTTGGAGTCGGCTTAACCGGAAGAAGAAGGATTTTGGCTGCTGAAGTAAAATATGATACTGCTTTTGATCAAATTACATTTTCAGCAGTTATTTATTTCGGAGCTTATAATTAACGCCGCATCTGCCTGATATGATAATCCAAAAAATGGGTTTCCTGTGATATCAGGCTTATAAAAAACCGGGGAATAAACAATTGAGGGGACTACTGGAGACCACAGGAGAATACAGGAGTTATATATAAAGGCAAGTGCTATTGGCAGAAAAAAGGTTTTCATGATATACTCCCTGTAGTACATTATTCGTTTGGAAGTACAGGCTTGCAAGCTTGCATCCGAGGCATCGGTGTATCAACATTTCAAAGCATCATCGTATCCGAAGTGTCAAAGCATCATCGTATCAAAGCATCATCACACCCGAAGCATCATCGAATCAACTGTAAACGGAAAACCAGGTTGTCATGAATATCTTATTATATTTATTATTGATAATGAATTTTTCACAAACGAATAACCGAATGAACGATACATATCAACAGGCCACTTTCGGAGCCGGATGTTTCTGGTGCGTGGAAGCCATTTACCAGCGTGTTTCTGGCGTGGTTGCCGTGGAGTCCGGGTTTTCCGGTGGCCATATTGAAAATCCGTCCTATAATCAGGTAATCACAGGCAGTACCGGTTATGCCGAAGTTATCCGTTTAACATATGACCCTGCTGTAATAACATTTGAAGAACTGCTGGAGGTATTCTGGCATACACATGATCCGACCACGCTAAATCGGCAGGGAGCCGATATCGGAACGCAATACCGTTCCGCTATTTTTTATCACAGTGATGAACAAATGCGAATTGCAGAAGCATCCATGAAAAAGACTGATGACTCCGAATTGTGGAGTGACCCAATTGTAACTGAAATATCACCCCTGATAAATTACTATAAGGCGGAAGAATATCATCAAAACTATTTTAACAATAATCCGGAAGCGGGTTACTGTTCCATAGTGATTGCCCCGAAGGTTCAAAAGTTCAAAAAGGATTTCCCACACTTGCTTCAGGATAGTTTGCACTGAAATTATTTTGAATGCTTTTTTTAAATGTCACAGATTGCAATTGCCTCAGCCAGAGATTGAATTTTACCTTCATTTGATTCTCGTGTCGAAATAAACTCCTGAGCTACATATCCGTCAAATCCTGTTTCGTGGATTGCCCTCATAATAGCAGCATAATTAAGCTCCTGCGTATCATCAATTTCATTTCGTCCCGGGACACCTGCCGTATGATAATGCCCAAGCCACTGGTGCTGATCGCGAATGGTACGTATAATATCACCCTCATTGATCTGCATATGGTAAATGTCATACAAAATTTTGAAATTCGGGGAGTCTATTTGCTTGCAAAGTTCGATTGCCCACGGAGTATTGTCACACATATAGTCAGGGTGGTCAATCTTACTGTTGAACACCTCCATTTGAATGATTACGCCGCTTTTTTCAGCCTGATCCATGATCTTTTTCAGTCCGTCAACACAATTTATAAGTCCGGATTCATCATCCATTCCTTCGCGATTGCCACTGAAACAGATCAAATTCTTATATCCGGCTTTCGATACTAGTTCGATATGTTCTGAATAATTTTTAATGAGAATTGGATGGTTTTCCTTATGGTTCCAACCCTGTCTGGAGCTTATTTCAGCACCGTTACACATTGAAGAAACTATTCCATGCCGCTTCAAGGTTTCCCATTCTTCCGGACCAACCAGATCAATCGCAGAAAACCCCAAATTCTTAACCGTTACACACAATTCATCTAAACTCAGAAATCTGAAAGGCCACCTGCATACGGAGTGATTAATATTGCCTTTCAGGGATACATCAGACCGCTGGTTTGCTCTTGCCAATTTTGTCATGGCACCCACTCCCAAAGATCCCACCGCCATCCATTTTAACATCTCTTTTCGATTAATCGGTTTGTCCATTAGAGCCTCCTTTAATTATGTAATTATTGTTGATATGAAATGTGCAGCTGGAAATAATAAACGCCTTTAGAAATAGTAACCCTCCGAAGCTGACTCGCAAATACTATCCCTGACCGCTCACTTCATATCGTGCAATATAGTTGCTTTGCTCGTATTACCTCAAATGGTAACCACACGACATGTGGGAAATTGCCTTATAATGAACCCAAATCGGAAAATGTCCCATTGTGGAATTTCCTGATTCTTTGAATTCATTACAAGTCAGGTAAGTCAGTCTCCCGGGGACTGGACTTGAACATCGGGATCACAAAAAGCAATATTGCCCTCAATATGTGCATTCGGTTCTCCGTCCATCCATAGCCGAACCCGCAGATCAATTATAGATAACCAGTTATTTTTATGATGTAAAAAAGTACTATGCATCATAAGTCACCCTTTTTAAAATTGTCATAGAATTCAGCCTCGCGTTTACACATCATTCGGTATATCTCACCGGCCATTACACCGATCGCACCGGCTGTTACACCGATCGCACCGTAACTCAGAGAATAGTTGATCAGTGGTTCTGCAGTGAAAAAATACATTCAACTGTATTTGTTAAATTCATGCAAATGGCTGATTTTAGCAGGGTCTAATAACGATTTTTTTATATAACGGGCATAGGGGCATAGGGGCATAGGGGCATAGTAATGGTACAACTGTGATGGTACATCAAAAAAGTGGTGATTTCGCTTCAGCAACTGGCGATCGTATTGGGGCTATTCAGCTCGTTCCTGAGTAATTTCACCATTGCGTCATTGGCCGGAACTTCCACAGAGACGCTCTGGTGGGGTTTGGCGCACCTGATCTGAATTAGACGGGGTTTGCAATGCAGATCATAATATGATACCAGATGGATATGACACCTGGAAACCGGCGAAAAACTTGTACATTTCACAGTAGAGGATTCCGCGATTCCGGAAAATCACATATCGGTTGTACATTTAGTGGACCCTATCCCTATCGTTTATTGGTCGGTGATGAGGTGTTATCTGGACGGATGATGCTGGTTAAATAATCCAACACCTGCCATGCATCAGGCCCGTATTCAAACAACAGATCCAGAATACTGCATCCCGGAACAAACCCCGGAAAATGTTGCCTGTATTCGGGATGTGTGAATGCCGGCTGCACAGCGGCAGGATGTGGTTTTTGAAAATTGCGACTGTCGGGCTCCTGCCAGATGGTTTTATGAAATGTGGGACGGAGAGATTCGGTATGGGGAACATGGTCTATATCATCCGGACCTGGTTTCGGGTATATCTTGTCTGATGATTCTGTGAGGCGGTCATCCTGCAGATAGCAAATGGATTGATACAAGTCGGTTTGGGATTGGAAGTGCTCGCTTGCCCACTCCGGAAACCCGGGTAGCTGGAGATAGATCCACTGCCGGTGCATCAGGTGACGAACCGCATCGATCAGCAGTCCCGACTCCCCGGCTTCCACCAGATCGGACCGGATTTCGGGTTCATAATAATCAAAGTAAAGGCTGTTCCGGTAATTGAACTCGAGTGCCCGCAGGTGATGGTTGAGCCAGGGACGACGGTCGTCGATCCGCACCTGGTTGATAGACATGCGGCGGTCGTCGCTCACAAAAGGGATCGTCAACCATTGATATCCGTCGGGTGTCCGTAACTTCGCGCGATGGATCCGGCTTTTCCGTGAAAACGAATGGAGATCGTCCAGCACCACCCGGTCAGATCCCAAAGCTCTCGCCAGCCAGTTGAGACAAGGGGAGTAACCGGGAAGTAAAAGTGCAATGATTCGGGTTCGGATCATGGGAATGGACTACAGAACTATCCAAATAATCTGGATACCCCTTCAATATAAGGTTTTATGGTCTTTCGGTAAATTCAGGTGATTTTATGTAAATTGCCCGGTATCACATTCCGTGTCGATGTGATCCGAGATGCATTTGAAAGTTAACAGGATAGAACATGAGCGTTTTCCTTGCAAGGTATTGGCCTCTGGTTATAGTGACAGTGTTGTTTTGGATTATAATGACGCTGTTGGTATTACTTTCGATGCAGCAAAGTGACGGAAAATTGATCTATCCCCTGGACGATACGTATATCCATATGGCTATTGCGAAGAATGCCGCACTTCACCAGGTCTGGGGAGTGACAAAATATGCCTTCAGTTCAACAACATCCTCTCCACTCTGGACCTTGCTGCTGACATTCATGTATATGGTATTCGGTGTAAACGACTGGGCGCCATTACTGCTGAATGTACTGTTCGGAACAATACTGATCGTAGCTGCAGGACTTTTTTTAGATAAGGCCATCAGCTCGATCAATACCCCTGAAACCTGGCGGACTGGGACCTCCCTTCGAGTTATTTTTTCCAGGATTGTAACCTGCCGCCGCTTTATATCAGTTGCTGTTTTAATCGTTGCCTTGTTTGTATCACCATTGCCGACTTTGGTGATGATTGGCATGGAGCATGTTCTGCACACACTGCTCACACTCTTATTTTTAGGATTTGCCATATCGGTACTTGATGCACCGTTTGCTGGTTCCCGGGCAATAGGCCGGAAAAAGAGTCCCTTCCAGGCAGATATTCCAATAATATCCCCAAAAGCGTTTCTTCCCCTTGTATTTCTGGCTCCGGCACTCGTCATGGTCCGGTATGAGGGTTTGTTTCTTGTCTTTGCAGTGTGTGTGTTCATGGTGATGCAGAAAAAATGGCTCGGCGCTATACTGACCGGTTCGGCGGCCCTGCTGCCGGTGATCGGGTATGGGCTCTGGTCGGTTAGCAGGGGTTGGTATTTTCTGCCCAATCCAATCCTTCTCAAAGGACATATGCCGGATCACAATCTGCCGGAATTGGTGGCCATATTGCAGCGCACCCTGTTTGAAATACAATCGAACCCCCACATACTGCTGCTCATAATTGCGTCTCTTGCTTTGGTGTTACTGCATCAAAATAAACCGTCCGAAAACCGGTTGTGGTACGCTCACCTGATCTGGTCGGGTACACTTTTGTTGCATATGGTTTTCGCAAGCACCGGCTGGCTGTACCGGTACGAAGCCTACCTTGTTTTCGTTGGGATTCTGATCGTCGGAGCTTCTGCTGCACAGCTGATCCCGGGTTTGATGTCCTTATTTTTCGAGAATATGTCCCGGAAACATTCCCGGAATGACACCCGGAATCAAAATGCAAACGTACCAGAAAAATTCAATGCGGACCATCCCGGTAATCCCAGTTCGGATTTACCCGGGAATGCCAATGTGGACACACCTGCGAATCCCAATACGGGCCATCCCGGAAATGCCAAAACGGTCCCGACTCGTGGTTTTTTCGACCGGTTTCTGCCGGTGGTAGTCGTATTGTTGTTGGCGGGTATCATCGCCTTCCCGTTTGTACACAGAGCGGCATATGCTTTTATACTTACGCCGATGGCATCCGGAAATATCTATGAACAGCATTATCAAATGGGACGGTTCCTCAGCACCTTTCATCAGGGTGATGCGGTGGCGGCAAATGACATCGGTGCCATCTCCTGGATGGCGGATATCCGTCTTTTTGATCTATTGGGTCTGGGAAGTCTGGAACCGGCAGTACTTAGAAAAAATAATCGTTATTCAATGGATGATATAGACCGTCTGGCGAAACAGCACGATATCGCCATAGCCATCGTCTATGACGACTGGTTTGACGGCGAGCAAATGCCGACATTACCACCGGAATGGGAACGGGTCGGGCAGTGGCGAATATTCGGAAATGTAATTGCCGGAAGCGATGTGGTGTCATTTTATGCTGTGGATCCGTCTAAAAAAAGTGATTTGATACGGAATCTGAATCGTTTCTCGGAGGAAGTGCCCGCAGGAGTGGAACAGACCGGTTTGTTGCCTGCCCAATAGTCTGTATTTTTACAGGCAAGACCATTTCAATATTCACTGATTAACATTCCGGATGAAGCTCATGAGTTCTAATGTCCGCGTTCGATTTGCCCCGTCACCCACCGGCTTGCTCCACATTGGAGGACTGCGCACCGCGCTTTATAACTATCTCTTTGCGAAACATCACAACGGTACATTTGTACTTCGGATCGAAGACACCGACCGGACCCGGTATGTCGAAGAGGCGGAACAGGATATTTTTGAAAACCTGATCTGGGCGTCTCTGAAGCCCGATGAAGGACCGGCAACTGCGATAATGAATTCTGCCGGAGACTGGCCACGGGGAACTTCTGTAACGGAAGAATCCGCATTGGGTGAAGAAAAGGATACGGGCTCGTTCGGACCCTACAGGCAGAGTAAACGCACGGAATTGTACCACACCTATGCAAAGCAGCTGGTCGACTCGGGTCACGCTTACTACGCGTTCGATACGGTCGATGAGATTGAAGCGATGCGAGAACGGTTTCGGACAGCTAAAAATCCCACCCCGAAGTATGATCCTCAGACTCGTTCAACCATGAAAAACAGCCTGACACTCCCCGAAAACGAGGTACGAAGGCTGCTGGACGATGGTGCTGAGCATGTTGTCCGACTGAAGGTGCCCTCGGGTGAGACCGTCCGGTTCGACGATCTGGTGCGTGAATCGGTCTCTTTCGAAACTGACGGACTTGACGATCAGGTACTGCTGAAAGCCGACGGCATGCCTACTTACCACCTGGCTAATGTAGTCGACGATCATCTGATGAGCATCACCCATGTGATCCGCGGGGAAGAGTGGCTCAGCTCTGCACCCAAACACATCTTGCTCTATCGATACCTGGGATGGGAACCTCCGGAGATGGCGCACCTGCCGCTGATCATGTCGCCCGGCGGCGGCAAACTTTCCAAGCGAAAGGCCGAGGAGGAAGGCATTCCTGTAAATGTGCGAGATTACCGGCTTGATCATTACGAACCGGAAGCGCTGGTCAACTTTCTGGCGTTTTTGGGATGGGGTCCAGGTGATGATCGCGAGTTTCTCACGCTTCCCGAAATGATCGAAGCGTTCACTCTGGATCGGGTAAACAAAAGCGGGGCGATTTTTGATTTTAAAAAACTGCTGTGGTTCAACGAGCATGTGATGCGGGATCGGGAGGATGCTGATCTGGCGCGTGAGTTACAGCCGTTGGCCGCTGAGAAAGGCTGGGGGGATGTAAATGAGCGGTTTCTCAAATCAGTGGTACGCCTGTTGAAAGAGCGGGTATCGCGTCTTCCGGAGTTTCTGGAAGCGGGGAAGTTTTATGTTGAGGCTCCGAAGGAGTACGAAGAAAAAGCGGCCAAAAAAGCATGGAAAGAAGGGACGACTGAGCGGGTGGCGAAATACCGGGATCGAATCGCCGCACTGGGTGATGAAACTTTCGTTGCACCGGAACTCAAGCAGATTCTCACAGATTTGGTCGAGGAGGAGGAAGTCGGTTTCGGAAAACTGATGATGCCGGTCCGTGTGGCAGTCACCGGAGTCGGATCGGGTCCCGATCTGTTTGAAAGCCTGGAACTGTTGGGCCGGGAGGAAGTGATCCGGCGGCTGGATGCGGCAGTAGTAAAACTGGGGTGAGTGTCTGAATTCCACCCGCTTCCCTGTTCAATCATTTGCCAGACCGTATCTGAAATTATTACGGTCAACGTCAAATCTGCGAGATTGGCATTCAGCCATAACATTTTCAACAATGGCATCATCGTCACGGTTATTCAAACGTAACCACTAAATTTTCAACAGGTTCAAGTGATTTCAGATACTCATATATCGCTTCAAGATCATACCTTTCCATACGCATACATGGTCCATGGCATGATTGACTGGAAATCCCCGGTTTGCACCATGTGAGGGGTGTATACGGAATCGGCATATGCCTTGAAGCGTGCGACAAACTGCTCCTTAGTCCAGGTCCCGATTCCCGTTTCATGTGGTGTAAGGTTTGACGATCGAATGATTAGCCCGTCAGACAAATTAAATTCCGTGCCACCGGCATAAAACTCTCCCACAAACTTCCCTTTTTCATGGCGGGTATGGCAATCTATGCAGCCGGACGCTGTGGCCATGTACCTGCCGTATTCAATGATGTTGTTGCGATACGGGATGGGCTGGAGATTAGCCTTCTCAGGCATAGTGTTGAGGATAAGATTCACCGGAAAATCGGCTTTTGAAGCAGGTGGGTCGTTTTCAATGGGGGAAAGTGTGCGAAGATAGGCAATGACCGCCCGGCAAACAGCGTCCAGTCGCGGTTCGCATGACAATCCATGCAGAGCATCACATGATTGGCCAGATATTGGCCACGAGCCACTTTTTCATCGTTGATTTCCACATTTATTTCTGGCGGCGGGCCAACATTCGGTAGAAAAATGGATACATAAGAGATGAAAGCGACAAGCAGCAACACAATTATTTTGAGCAGATATAACGAGTATCTAATGACTTTTTTCATCTGTTTATTCCTTTATTTCTAAGGACAGATGTAATGTCCATGTCGAAAATAATCATGCTTTTGTGTGTCAAATTGCCGACATGACCATTATAATCATGACTCTGTGTGTCAAATTGCCGACATGACCATTATAATCATGACTCTGTGTGTCAAATTGCCGACATGACCATTTCATCTGTTTAAAATTTTTGATTTATAAGGTAACATGGAGCACCCATGGTTTAATCACGATAATTCGTGTTTGTTCTGAATGTTATTATTTCATTTGCCAGGACAATTAAACCATACCGAAACAATTAAACCATACCGAATGAACCAGACATAGATGCAATAAAATGAACTGCATAAGTTTAGGTCTACAAATTTCGTAATTTAAATCGTATTAACTAATAATCATACACTTAAGAAAAATTTAATCTTTCGAGAATTACCAAAAATTAAAATGTTTCTCTCAAAAAAAGAATGACTCTGTTTGCCTTTTTGAAATCGATGCCTGGATAACCCTGAATGGTCTCTTTTGGATTATTTTTATTTCAGCTTTGATCAAGAATATGTATTCTTTCCCGATGTGATTCTGTAATAATAGTATTTCGTTACTGCTTTTTTAAAAATGCAGATGCTTTAATTTCGATTTCCTCCAGTTTCGATCTGCTACAATTTCAATTTTCTTCAACTGCTGAATTCAACTGCTGATTAAATTCGGAAGTCTTACACCTGTGAGTTCGGTTATACCTGATGTTGTCCTGGACGCATTACGCCGCCATCTTCAAGTGAACAAATAATATTGTGAACTTATTCTTACACAATTTTTACAAATCCGGCAACGACTACCCGTCGGGCTCAATCATGAGCATGATGATGGGGATGCTGATTTTGTGCATGTCGCTACTTCCGGTGTCGGTCCTTGGAGAAACCAGTATGTTTGTTGCAGGACCGGATGTCACAGTTATGGTATCCGGTTCGTCAGCAGACGATTTCCGGGATCAGTCGATTATCTGGTTGTCAGCCGAAGTGGCGGACCCCGGTTTTATTGATTTATCGGACAGTTATAAGGAAACTAATCCGGTCGGTGGAAATCCTTCATGGCTCAGCATTCTGCCTCCCGTAGCCGCTATCGCCATCGCACTGATCTTCAAACAGGTTCTGCTGGCGCTCTTCATCGGTGTATGGATGGGAGCCTGGCTGGTCGGAGGCGCGACTCTCTCCGGCTTTTTTACGACCTTTTTCACTACTGTCAGCGATTACATCGTCCCGTCAATAGCCGATCCAGATCATGTCAGCATTCTCGTATTCAGTCTGCTTATCGGCGGGATGGTTGGCATTATCGGGGCCAACGGCGGCACCCGCGGGATTGTCAGCGCTATCACACGTCTGGTCACCAACCGGCGCCGTGCACAACTCTCCACTACCGTGATGGGATATGTCGTCTTTTTCGACGATTACGCCAACACCATGGTTGTCGGCAGTACCATGCGTCCGCTTACCGACCGGCTACGCATATCCCGCGCCAAACTTGCCTACCTGGTCGATTCCACCGCCGCTCCTATCGCCATTATTGCGGTCATCTCCACCTGGATCGGCGCTGTGGTCGGCTACATCCGGGAGGCCGAATCCGCCATTCCCGATTTCACCGTGGCGGCATACCTGATTTTTCTCAATTCGCTACCCTACAACTTCTATGCATTTCTGGCGATAATCTTTGTAGCCATTATTGCGTTCAGCGGACGCGATTTTGGTCTGATGCACCGGTACGAACAACAAGCGCTCAATGGCCAGGACTCCTCCGGCATCACCGATCCTTACGAGGATAAAGAGGACGAGGAGTTCGTGTCGCACTGGCTGAATGCCGCTCTGCCAATCCTGGGGTTGCTGTGCATGACACTTTCCGGACTCTGGGTCACCGGCGATGGAACCACACTCCAGGAAGTGGTAGGGTCGGCCGACGCTTACGCGGCATTGGTCTGGGGATCGGTTTGTTCGCTTTTTCTCGCCTCTGCGCTCACGCTGGGGCAACGGTTGATTTCCGTGGATGCCATGCTAAAAGGAATGTTTCGCGGGATGCACCTGATGTTCGAAGGACTTATTATACTCGTGCTGGCGTGGTCACTCGGTATGGTTACACAACATCTTGAAACTGCCGATTACCTGGTTTCCCTGGTCGAAGGGATCCTCAATCCGTACTGGATCCCGGTCCTCATCCTTGTCTTGTCAGCTTTCACCAGCTTTGCGACCGGTTCGAGCTGGGGTACGATGGGTATACTGATGCCGCTGGTGCTGCCGTTAACCTGGTCGCTGGCCGGTGCGGCCGGACTCGATGCCATCACTACGCAAACACTTATTTACGCCTCCGTCAGTTCTGTGCTGGCCGGTTCGGTCTGGGGGGACCACTGTTCGCCCATCTCCGACACCACTATTTTAAGCTCCCTGGCCTGCCGGTGCGACCACATCGCACATGTCAACACACAATTGCCTTATGCGATGGTCGTAGGCGGACTCAGTGTTCTTGCACTCACTGCATCCGTCGTTGCCGGAATTCCGCTCTGGGTGATATATCCCGTGGCGATTGCATTCATGATCGCGGTGGTATACAGGTTCGGGAAGTTGGTTGAACCGAAAATCGGAACTGATATAAATTCTATCGGTTATGCATTCGATCGGGAAAAGAAAAGCGACAGTTGATGGGCAACGAAACCAGGAGAACAGGCACGCATTTAGCATTCAATAATATTCACCGAAATGGAGGCAAGCCCGGCTTCTGAAGTTTCCTTGTACTTGTAATTCATGTCTTTGGCGGTTTCCCACATGGTTTTGATGACATCATCCAGAGATACCCTTGCCGAGGCGGGATCTTCCTCAAGTGCAATATTAGCAGCAGTTACAGCTTTGATGGCGCCCATTGTGTTACGTTCGATACAGGGGATTTGCACTAGTCCGGCTATCGGGTCACAGGTCATGCCCAGATGATGTTCCATGGCAATTTCAGCTGCCTGGAGCACCTGGTGCCGGGTTCCACCCATCATTTCGGTAAGGCCGGCCGCAGCCATGGAACTGGAAACCCCGATTTCAGCCTGACATCCACCCATGGCTGCTGAAATAGTAGCTCCTTTTTTGTACAGGGTGCCGATTTCCCCGGCTGTAAGCAGGAAATCCAAAATACTGTCGTCATCTGCATACGGCGTGAAACAGGAGGCGTACATTAATACCGCAGGAATTACTCCGGAAGCACCGTTGGTGGGGGCGGTCACAATGCGCCCGAAAGAAGCGTTTTCCTCATTTACGGCCAGCGCAAATATGCTAATCCATTTGTTTACCGTAATGAAGTCTTTGGGTCCACGCCGGATAGCAGCCATCCACTGGTCTACATTACTGAATTTTTTTCCGCCCAAACGCTTACGGCTGAGTTCATAAGCCCTTCGTCGCACATTCAGATTGCCAGGCAGAATACCTTTGCTGTTAACACCCCGAAAAATACATTTCTTGATTTCATCCCAAAGTTTGAGCGCATGCGACCGGATTTCGTCCGGCTCTCGCCAGGTCTGTTCATTTAAAAATACCAGTTCCGAGATGCGCAGATTTTTCTTATTGCAATACTCAAGGATATCCCGGGCCGAGTGGCAAGGATAAGGTGTTTCTTTGGAATCATTCCGGATATGGATGTCATAGTCTCCTTCGCATACGACAAACCCGCCACCTATGGAGAAATAACGCTTTTCAATCGATTCCCCGTTTAGTAGTTTTGCCGAAAAGAGCATACCGTTGGGATGATACGCTAGTACATTTTCGAAATCGAATAGCAAGTGCCGGCTTTTGTCAAAAGCAATCTCGTGCTCTCCCCTCAGTTTCAGTTTACGGGAGGAGGTTATCGATTCGACGGTTTGTGGAATCGAGCCGGGGTCGATCGTTGTAAAATCCGCTCCGCTGAGACCCATAATGATAGCAATATCGGTACCGTGGCCAAGTCCTGTTTTTGCCAGGGAGCCGTATACTGTTGTGGTCAGGCTGGTTACCATTTGCAAATGGTTATCCCTGTGGAGACTGTTCACAAAACGTTCGGCGGCTTTCCATGGACCCATGGTATGAGAACTGGAGGGGCCGATGCCCACTTTGATGATTTCAAATGCACTGATGGATTCCATGGTAAATTGCAGTTTACAAATACCGTTTATATGAGCGGTAATGTATCGGATAGCAGCTGCAAGACATAAACGCTATCTGTCCACATCCGCATTATTACCTTCCGGAAATAACAATATACAACAGATAGCTCCTAAATTGTGTCCCGGATTTATTATTTTCTTGCTGACCCGGCTCAATAAATAATCCAAATAACCCTGTCACCCATGTCTCGATTCCAGGAAAAGCTGTCCCGCTTCAAAGCACCAAACACTATCATCCTGCTACTCGCGCTTTTGTGCTTTTTTGCGGTGCTGACCTGGGTGATTCCCGGTGGCAGTTATGACCGCGTCGAAGAGGACGGCCGTGAAATTGTCGATCCGGGATCCTACGAACGAGTTGAATCCGAGCCCGCCGGCTTTGTCGAGCTCCTCATGGCGCCGATCAATGGATTTACCGATTCTTTCGCCGTCCTGATCATCACCTTTATTTTTATCGTAGCCGGCGCATTCTCCATCATCCAGAAAACGGGC
>SLQC01000084.1 GCA_007131625.1 Balneolales bacterium
ACACAGGAGCATGATTATTTCCGTCATGGACATTACATCTGTCGTTTAGAAATAAAAAAAAAAAGATGAAATTGAAAACAAATGTTATGCAAGTAAAACAATGAAACTGCAGAATATTTTTTATTTTCAAGCGAAAAACCGCACCTTTTATTTAATAGCTGTTCTGATATTGCTTGTTGCCGCTGCCTATTTTAACCGCGATACCAGTCAGAATGGAAATTCTGCCAAATTTACCGATACCACTCCCGAAGGATTCATTGATGTAAACCCCGGCGAACTAAGCGAACTTATGGACCAGGAAACCGGTCTTGTCATTATCGATGTTCGTACTCCCGGAGAATGGCAGGACGGGATAGCGGAAGAGGCCCTGAAGATAAACCTGAACGCCCATTCGTTTTTCGATGAAATCCGGGACCTTGATCCCGACATTCCCTATCTTATCTATTGTAATTCCGGCAACCGGAGTCGTGTGGCTTCAAAAATGATGATCGATGCCGGGTTTTCAAAAGTCTACAATTACAATGGATGGCACACACAAATTCGTCATGAGCATCACGAATGGTTATCGGAGTAAAGAATAATTATTTATGACGATTGGCAGCACCGGAACATCGACTGGGACCGCATTCGACTAATCCGAACACCTGACCATGCATCCGTTCTCTATAACCGGCTCGGTTCCGTGTCGTACGCGCTGACGGAGCGGTTCCGGGTCGGGCTCCAATGGTGGATATCGCCCGGTATCGACATCCAGCATCTGGTCATCCCGGAGCAATTGAGCACGCAGTTTCTGATAATCGAGATCATGCAATTCCGATCCGTCCTCGAGCGATTGTACAGCGGCCGTTGCCGCGGACTGACCCAATAACATGAATACCGGTTCCATACGTATGGATCCGAAAGATATATGGGATGAGGAGACACCGTTGCAGCAAACCAGCAAGTTGGAACACTCATTGCGCCTGGGGAGAAGTGAGCGGTAGGAAACAACATAGGGGCCACCCGGACTCTCCTGTATATTACCTTCATTCTGAACACATCCGTCTTCCGTAATGTATCGCTGCACATTGTGCGAATCCATGGTGTATGACCCAAGTCCCACCGAATCCGGAGCTATGTGCATTCTCCGGCAATCATACTCTGTCATCACGTATTCGCCGATCAGCCGTCGGGCTTCCCGGACATAGATTTGTGTGGGCCAGCCGTTATTTTCGGTGAATTCATCAGCGGCCAATCCCCATTTATTGGTCTCCTCTCTGATATGGGCAGGTATACGGGGATGATTGGCCAGAGTCCACATCAGGCCTCTTTGATACTGCTCCTGACCTTCAATGATGCTTTCACGGGTGGCGTAATTCCCATCCGGGTACTCGTAATTCACACCGATCTGATTAGTCGAAAATCCCCACTCGTTATTGGTGTCGGTTTTGCGATTCGGCATGTAGACGATCAGCAAGGGGATCCGGGTTTCTCCGGCTTCAAAATTCCTGAAAAGCAATTCATAATCGCGTTCGTCGTAGCCGTACGGTTTCTCAAAAGGAATCATATTTTCGGGGATATCGCTCATGCACAAGCGAAAGCAGTATGCCTGTACCCGGTGATCTTCCGAAAATTCATCTCCCGGATATTCGTCATGTACTCCGGGAACCAACCCGCTGCCCGGTACTCCCGGCCTCTGATACGGATCTACAAAACCGGGGAAAATATGATTTCGCGTGCGTACCTTTTGAACTCCGTTTATCGTTTCGTCGTATTTTGAGTTCGGTTCGCGTCCGACATGATACGATACGCCGGCCATAGCCATCAAATCTCCTTCATAGGATGCATCCACAAATATCCGGCCCCGGTAGATGTTCCCCGCCTCCGTCCTGATGGCCTCGATTTTGTCTCTGTTTTTTTCAACACCATTATCTCCAAGGATCAGGCGGTCCTCCATGACAACCGTAACCCCGGCTTCTTCAAGCATTTGCTCGTACACATGTCTGGCTGCATGCGGTTCAAAACCGAACATCCCTTCACTGTCGGGCTGGAAAAGCTCGGCACTGCGCCATTCTCTCCCTTCCATATATTCCATTCTGTTTTCATGAATCCATGCAGATTCGACTCTGTAATAGTCACGTATACGACGGTAAAACTCCAGAGACAGTCCCCTGATGGTATCTTCAATACCGATATCGGTACGTCCCAGGCCTCCGGTTGTCAATCCGCCAAGATGATTCGAAGGTTCAATAAGTATTGTGGAGCGGCCTTTACGTGCTGCAGTCACGGCTGCAATTATGCCACTTGATGTACCCCCGTAGATCACCACATCATAGATCCGGGCTTTATCACTACGGCACCCCGCAAGATGAGCAGGCAGAATCAATCCACCGGCTAGTGCCAGCGAACCGGTTAAAAATTCACGCCGGTTTAATTTCATAGGCAGCTGTAATTAATCATTCAAGCAACAGATTTGTTTTGGGAGAGAACGTCAATTTCTGTTGAATGGAAGGGTAGCCCCAAGCTATGGAATTCCTGTGAAACCCGTTACCCACATTATTCAGTCTTTTTATAGCAAAATAAACGAAAATGAATCCGATGCCCCACGACAGGTTATGATCACGCCCGCCGTAGGATGCCTGACCATATACGAGTCTGACTCCGGCTGTACCTTCCCCAATATTGCCTCCAAACATGGCTCCGGCGGATAGATGAAACCGGTCTGTCCCTAACGGGAAACGGCAATACGAACAGAAACATCAGGAAAAATAACATTTATGCGTTCATGGTCAAATATGATTAAATGATACGCTAATATAACATTATGAAGGATTTATATACGTCATCGCCTATCAATTTGTTGATTATCATAAACTTCCCATTGGTTGCTTTCAGGGTCTCCGACCTCAACAGTGTACGTTCTGCTGGAATACATCGGTGGTTCAAAGGAAGCAGATGGTGATCGTACCATGTACACCAGTTCACCCGTAGTTTCATCGATTACTTTTACAACAGGCCGCCCCAAGGTTCGCTGAGCGAGGAAGTCGTTGCTCCTGTTTTGTGCGTGAGTGGTTTCTGAAGGAAGTTCGGATGGGAATCAGTATTTTCCGGTATTAATCATACGTAACTCTGTTACGTGATCCGACAAACATCATGTCGCAATATATGCCGCACAACCGTTATTATATGCCTCCGGAGTGGACAGACCATTCGCATACACTTCTGGTGTGGCCGGATAACCGTGAAACCTGGCCTGGAGAGAGTTTGAATCGTGCTGAGCACGTCTATGCCGACATTCTTGAGGCACTCACGCCGCACGAAAAGGTTTTGCTGCTGTTAGCCAATGAACAGGCGCAGCAGGCTGCCTCCGCGATGATCCAGCACCGGAACATCGACTGGGACCGCATTCGACTAATCCGCATGCCGGTCAATGATGTCTGGATTCGGGATTACGGACCCATTTGTTTGATCAGTGAACAAGGGGCAGAAGGCAGTGAACAAGGGGCAGAAGGCAGTGAACGAGGGGCAGAAGGCAGGGAGCAGCAGCAAGGAGGCAGAATACAGCGGCCGGGAAGCAGTGAACAAGGGATAAAAGGCAGTGAGGAGTGGCAAGGAAGTAGTGAGGAGTGGCAAGGAAGCAGTGAGCAGCGTCCGGGAGGCAGTGAGCAGCATCCGGGAGGCAGGGGGAAATTGGCGGAAAGCAGTAGACAAATCGTGATGTCCAATTGGGAGTATAATGCGTGGGGTGGCAAATACCCGCCATTTGACGCCGACAATGCCGTTCCGGGCAAACTTGCACGGTTGCTGGATTATCCGGTAGTGTCTACAGGAATGGTGTTAGAGGGCGGATCGATTGATGTCAACGGAGCGGGAAGTGTGCTGACAACCGAATCGGTGCTACTCAATCCGAACCGCAATCCCGGCATGAGTAAAAACGACATTGAGATGAAGCTGAAGCATTTTCTGGGCGTCAATAACGTGATTTGGCTTAAAAAGGGATTGAAAGGTGACGACACCGATGGGCACATTGACGATCTGGCCCGATTTGTGTCGTCGCGAACCATTGTAACCACGGTGAGCGATGATACCGGCGATCCGAATTACGAAACCCTTCAGGAAAATTTGAAGATTCTTCTGGAGGCGACTGATGCAGAGGGACGGCCATTCGAGATCATTAAACTGCCACTGCCGCTAACCCGGATCGAGGGTAGCACGGTTGACGGATCCAGTTTTGTACCCGCAAGCTACACCAATTTCTACATTGCCAACCGATGTGTGCTGGTCCCGCTGTATGATTCACGGTACGATGATGCAGTTGTGAATATCTTTCGATCTCTATTTCCGGATCGTGAGATCCATGGAATCCGGTGCAATGATCTTGTCTGGGGACAGGGGGCGATTCACTGCATCACGCTGCAGGTTTTGTGAATACAACGCAACATACTTTCTGACCTGACTGCCTGATTGTATTATGATTTTTTAAAGCAGGATTGATATAAGGGTGTGTCGGCCAGTTTCAACTAAATTGTAGTGGTAAATAAAATTGCGGGATGATGTTTGAGGGCTGGTGCGGTCAACCGTATAAAGATTCAGAATTTCACTGCCATACTGCGAAAAAAATTGTATTTTCATGTGTTTAAAATTTTTGATTTATAAGGTCACATGGAGCAACCATGACTTTAATCATGCTCGTTTGTGTCGGTTACCAGTCATGGATGATTAATCTGCTTATTTGATTCGCTTTATAATGTCAGATGGAGCATCCATATGTATAATCATGCACATGTGTGTCAAGCTTTCTCTCATGGGATATTTTGTTTGCCGATATACCAGAACACGTAAAAGAATATTATGACGTCACCCGGTGTGGATATGCAATTTGAAACTGTAATAGGACTGGAAGTACACGCACAACTTCTCACCGAATCAAAGGCTTTTGCTCCGGTCTCCAGCCGGTTCGGGTCCGCTCCCAATACCAATATCACTCCGCTCTGCCTGGGACATCCCGGAACGTTGCCCGTTCCCAACGAGAACCTGATTCGCTATGCGGTCAGATTGGGACTGGCGACCGACTGCAAAATCGCTCGAAAATCAATATTTGCCCGTAAAAACTATTTTTATCCCGATATGCCGAAGGGATATCAGATATCCCAGTTCGAAACACCAATTTGCTTTGACGGTCATATCGACATAGAACTGGAAGATGGCAGCACAAAACGGATCGGCCTCACACGGATTCATATGGAGGAGGATGCCGGCAAGTCGATTCACGACCAGGATCCGCATAACACACTGATCGACCTCAATCGTGCAGGTACACCGCTGCTTGAAATCGTCTCTGAGCCGGACATCCGTACTCCACAGGAAGCCTACGCCTACCTGACTCGCATCAAACAGATTGTTCGCTATCTCGGCGTCTGCGACGGCAATATGGAGGAGGGAAGTTTGCGGTGCGACGCCAATGTCTCTATCAGACCGGCCGGACAAAAAAAGCTCGGAACCCGGACCGAGATCAAAAACCTCAACTCGTTCCGCAATGTTGAGCGGGCTCTGACCTACGAGGTGGAGCGGCAGAAGGAAATCCTGCTCTCTGGCGGCGAGGTGATCCAGCAGACCATTTTGTGGGATGCTGCCACGATGAAAACCCGTCAAATGCGTTCCAAGGAAGAGGCGCATGACTATCGATATTTTCCCGAACCGGACATCCCCCCGGTAATTGTGACCGACGAAATGCTTGAGGAGATCCGTTTGGAAATTCCGGAAATGCCGGAAGAGCGCAGGCAGCGGTATATGAAAGAGTTTCAATTGCCGGAATTCGATGCATCGGTGTTAACCGATGATAGGTTACTGGCCGATTTTTTTGAAGAAGTACTGCAACACGGTGGCAAACCGAAACCTGCATCCAATCTTATTATCACCGAAGTGCGCCGGGTGCTGAACGAGAAATCGATTGGTATCGAACATTTTACCGTGTCACCCGAGCGGCTGGCCGGACTACTGGAGCTGCGTGAGGCCGACAAAATCAGTTCATCCGCCATGCAGACAATCCTGGATAAAATGCTGATAAGTGACAAGAATGCCGAAACGTTGGCCGGCGAACTGAACCTCGTCCAGGTCTCTGAAGCGGGCTTTCTGGAGCCGATCGTCGAACAGGTGCTGCAGGAAAATCATGATGAAGTACAGCGCTACCTTAGCGGTAAAAAGGGCCTGATCGGCTTTTTTATCGGACAGATCATGAAGAAATCGCAGGGCAAGGCCAATCCTGGAATGGTTCGGGAGCTGGTGGAAAATAAAATCGGGGAGTATCAAAAATGAATAACATGGATTTAAAATGAATAACATGGTTTTAAACAGTATCTAATTGAACACATTATTGACCAATTGAACACATTATTGACTAATGGAACACATTTTTAACCAAGTGATCACATTATTAACCAAAGGAGATTTAGCATGAGAACTTTATTAATTGCCGGAAATTGGAAGATGAATATGGGTCCTAAAGAGACGGCGGATTTTTTTGCACAACTGGACGATGACTCGCAGCGGTCTTATCCCGGTGTGGAAGCGGCGGTTTGTCCCCCTTTTGTATCCCTTCCGTCCGCTTTAACCTCCAGAAAACCGGGCAGTTCCGTTGAAGTCGGCGCACAAAATGTTCATTTTGAAGATAATGGGGCCTACACCGGCGAGGTAAGCACAGCCATGCTGAACGAGCTGGGATGTAAATTTGTGATCCTCGGCCACTCGGAGCGCCGCGAATATTTCGGTGAGGATGATACGCTCATCAACAAGAAAGTCAAAAAAGCGCTGGAAGCAGGCTTGACGCCGATTGTCTGTGTCGGCGAAGTTCTTGAAGAGCGCAAGAAGGATATGCATTTCGAGGTGGTCCGTACCCAGACATCGGGCTCACTGGCTGGACTTTCACCTTCCGATGCCGCCAAAATAGTCATCGCCTATGAGCCTGTATGGGCGATCGGAACCGGCGAAACCGCCACTCCGGAACAAGCCCAGGAAATGCATTCGTTTCTCCGCAGTGAGCTGGCCGGGTTGTTTGATCAGTCAACGGCTGACGGAATTTGCATCTTATACGGCGGCAGCATGAATCCCGGCAATGCCGACGAGTTGCTCGGTCAACCGGATGTAGACGGTGGACTCATCGGAGGCGCCAGTCTCAAGCCCGACAGTTTTGCAGAGCTGGTATCCATAGCAGCCAAACAATAATCGTCTGTCGGATCATTGATTGTCTTCTGATACATAATAGCTTGAAAAACTGATTCGATGTCCACATACAACATACTTGTACTTGGTTCCGGTGGCAGGGAACATGCATTGGCGTGGTCTCTGAACCGATCACCGTTACTCGGTAATCTATACATCGCCCCCGGCAATCCTGGAACTGAAGATTTCGGTGAAAACATTATTGCTCTGAAACCCGAAGCTTACGGCACTCCGGCAGCCTGGTTCGAAGCCATTGCGGATTTGATCCAGGATCGCGACATCGACCTGACGATCGTCGGGCCCGAACAACCGCTGGTCGACGGAATAACCGATTTCCTGGAGTCGCAGGGACACAAAGTATTTGGGCCGACCAAAGCGGCTGCGCGCCTTGAAGGGAGCAAGTCGTTTTCCAAGTGGCTGATGGCGAAGTACAACATTCCCACAGCGGAATCGGTCGCTTTCTCGGGTAAATCCGTACTGGACGAGGTCGAGGAGTACTTTAAAGCCAGTGATCTCGACTGGCCTCTGGTAATCAAGGCCGATGGACTTGCCGCCGGGAAAGGGGTTTTCATCTGCCAGGATCAACAGGAGGCGGTCGAGCATCTTCACCGGATCCGTGAGGACGAAACCCTGCGAAAAGCTGCCTCCCGGATCATTGTCGAGGAGTTTATGGTAGGGGAGGAGGCTTCGGTCTTTGCTATCACCGACGGACGGCACGCCCGGCTTCTGCTCTCGGCGCAAGATCACAAACGCATCGGTGATGGCGACACCGGACTGAACACGGGTGGAATGGGCGCTTATGCCCCGGCTCCGGTTATCGATAAACATATGCTTCAAATTGTCGAAGACACCATTTTGTATCCCACGCTCGGTGCCATGCAGTTGGAAGGGCATCCCTATCGAGGCGTCCTTTATCTTGGACTTATGATCACCGACGAAGGGCCGAAAGTCGTCGAGTATAATTGCCGTTTTGGCGATCCCGAATGCCAGGTGTTGCTTCCGGCGATGAAGTCGGATCTGCTCGAGGTAATGTTGGCAGCCGTTAATTTTGAACTGGAAAAAACCGAGGTAGTGATGTCTGACGATCACTTTTGCTGCGTCGTCATGGCATCCGGCGGTTACCCCGGAGCGTATGCCAAAGGAATGGAGATCACTGGAATAGGGGATGTCTCCGGAGATGCGCTGGTATTTCACAGTGGGACGCGCAGGGATGGGGATAATCTCCTGACCAACGGCGGACGGGTTCTCAGTGTTGTTTCAAAAGGGCCGGATCTGCGTGGCGCCATCGACTCCTGCTACCGGGAAGTACGGAAAATTTCATTTGATAAAGCTTATTTCCGGAGCGATATTGGAGTAAAGGGTCTGAAGCGGCTGTAACCGGCCAGTATTTTTCAGAAAACCGGCAGCTGATCTGGTTGCGTCCCGCCGGCTACCCATACGTACCTGAGATGATCCCTGTATCAGTCATACGAATCAGAAATAATTCCAGTTATTACAATACGTATCGGAAAAGTTACCTGCACCAGAAACCATCACAGCGTCAGTAACTCGCATCAGAAACCATCACTGCACCAGCAACACGCACCAGAAACCATCACTGCACCAGCAACACGCACCAGAAACCATCACAGCGTCAGCAACTCGCATCAGAAACTATCACTGTTCTCTCAATACCAACGGATACCTGGATTTTGCGCTCGGTGTCATTCATAGCAATCATTGCTTTTGTACCGCTTTGCACCGGTTTTATTTCGAATACACATGCCGGTGAACGGCTGCTTGTTACCGGACTCGAAGACGCTCGAAGTATCAGCATATCGACATTGGGACACCTTTTCGTCGCCGAATCCGGACGACACCGTATTCTCATGTTTACAGATTCCGGTGAGCGTATGGATTCTGTCGGCCGGCTGGGAAATGGTGATTATCAGTTCGATACTCCAGTGGCCATCGACCCCACCAACGAACTGAAAATATATGTGGCGGATCGCAATAACCGGCGCATTCAGATCTTCGACCGGCGGCTTCAATATCTTTCGACGATCTCGCTTCCCGAACGGGCCGCCCGAAGATTGTCCTACCGCCCGACACTGCTGACCGTCGATCAGTCCGGACGACTCTACTTTTTTGATGACGAAAGTCATCGCGTTTACCGTTTTGACAGCAGCGGGCAGTTTGACCTCAGTTTCGAACTTTACAGCGAAGAAGAGCGCATCCAGCCTGTCTCCATGGATATCCGGGATAATGAACTTTGGGTGATCGGTGAGCGGGGACTTCTGCTTCACCGATTCTCCTCGGGCGGATCTTACCTCGGTTTTCTCTATTCCCCCGAACCGGCTCTCTCTTTGCGCATCGTCGGGGATCAGCTCTGGCTCCTGGGGCAGAACAACCTACTGCGTCTGGATCCCGGCGGTGAAGTTTCATTTTCGAAATCGTTGCCAGATGTGGCTGCCGACACCCGACACCGGCGGGTGCGTCGGTCAGAAACCGCCGTCTGGCGCAGTTTCGATATCAAAGACAGAACAGCTTACGTGTTGAATTCCTCCCGGGTGTTGAGAATGGAACTGGAATTTTCGGAGGAAGAACAATGAGATCTGCAATGGATCTGACCCCCGGACTAATGACAGAGTCGAACTTAACGCAAAAGAAGTCGTTTATTATGACATGGCTGACAGTAATGCTAACGACATTACTTGTGACGTCGTTAGCAAATACTGTAAATGCGCAGTACGAATACAGGCATCCAATACGAGGCATGGAACTCCCATCGTTTTATTTCCAGCCCGTTGAATTTGATGCCGTGTCATACCCGTCCGATATAGCGGCGGGGCCCGGCGTCACCGAAGATATTGTCTCGGGACTTTTCATCAACCCAGCCAACGCACCGGTTCCGCTCACTTACGACTATATCGCTGTAGATTTTAATTCACGCGTGACGGTACCGTCATATCGATCCATCCCCAATTTGTACGATACGCCCGACTTCTCTCCGGCGGCCGGCGATTCCCGCATTACGACCGGTTTTCCCGGTAGTTACAGTGATTACTTTGGCCATTCGCTCGAAAAACAGTTGGATCGTCCTGTATTGAGCATTACGTATTTGGGAAGACCGCAGACGGTAGGTATGCAGAATACGATGATTGGACTTTCCTATCAACTCATCCGCTCAAAGGAATCGTATTATCCGTCAGATTCACCGTTTGCTGTCGGGTTTACACCCGGCGATGGTCCGGAAGTACCGGGTAACAGCCAATTCATGCCCGCCCGGTCGTCAGTTGTTTTCCGGGATGAGATGACCCGGACCGGTCATCAACTGAGTCTTTACATTATCCGCATGGCAAGTGCGCGCACCCGGGTCGGTCTTCGGGTCAGCGGAATGCTAAATAAAAGTGACGGTTTCTTTTCTGACGGCTACAGTGTGCAGCACGATCTTGTTACTCAACCTTACTTCAATTTCGACACCGATCAAATCAGGAGTCAGGGGTACAAACATCTGGATGTACAAATCGGCTTGCAACAGCAGTACAGTGAGAACCTGTTGATGGGTTGGAGTGCCGGGTTGTTGTCGGTCGGATCTGACCATCAGCAGTCGACCTGGTATCGTCAGACCGGCGACCAAACGCGTCAGCTTCCGCCCGGCCGGTTTCGGGACAACCGCGAGGAGCAATACCTGATGGATATCGAACAATCGGGAGAAAGCTTCTATAGCGGACCGAATGTGATTTACCATTTCACCGATCGCAGTTCCGTGATGGGTCATTATCGTTTTTTATACAGCTGGACCGATGCTGCAGCAACAGGTTCGTGGGTGTTTCAACTTCATCGACAAGATACCGGTCTGGCTGTAACCCGGCCCGATGTACTCGGATATCAGCGGAACAGAGAGTTGACGGACGAGTCAGGGTCCTTAAACCAACAGCATCAACGGCTCTATGCCGCACTGCATTTTCGGGAATGGGAGCGGTTCTTAATCTATCTTGGTGCGCAGCTGGTTTGGCATCGCTGGTCGTATGACACCGATATTGATGATCGCGTCGATATCATCTGGAATAATATAAATGACGAGGAATCACATATCTATGAACTGTTGGCATATGGCTGGATCGGACGAAACACCTGGAGATCAATAACCGTGCCGACACAATTCAGGATCCGTTTGACGGATTCGATGCAGCTTCTGGCCGGAGGACAGCTGTCGTTATCGGATCATAACGTTACCGAAGAAGGGGATTATCGACTGTTCGGAACACCGGCCATTTTATCGGCTGATGACGAATACAGTCGGGAATCAACCAGGGTCGATTCCTATGCCGGTTTACTCCTTCATCCGTCCAATTTACTGCGTATCGAGTTGCTTGGGTCCGTGGTGAACCATGACAGACGAGCAACGGAGTGGTTTCGACCTGATTTCGGAATTCGGGTTATGCTGTTCCCGTGAGATTCTTTATCCACTAAATGAATGATTGCCAGACATTTAATAGTCATCTTTCTACGATCTGTGAGTCATTCGTTTTTTATGTGTCATCGTGAATTAGAAATTTTTGTTAACACATGCTCAGTGAATCTGAAACAATGTCCCGCTTCTTTGAGTCCTGGCGCCGGTCGATTTTTGATCCGGATATTCCATTCCGGCGCAAGGCGCTGGATGTTTTCAGGCATCAGGTCTCGCACGTACCGATCTACGCACGGTTTTGTGATACGTTGGGGATCGATTTATCTGCCGAATCAGATGACGATAATACCACTGGTTCAGATGACGATAATACCACTGGTTCAGATATCGATAATACCACTGGTTCAGATATCGATCCAACCACCGGATCGGGGATCAATCCACCCAGCGGACCGAAAAAAAATCCGGCCATCAGTCAGTATTCCGATGCAGCGATCCCACTTATGCCGATCCAGGTTTTTCGCGATTTGTTGATCCGACCCGATTATCTCACCATTCCGGAAGCTGTTTTCCGAAGCAGCGGCACCTCAGGATCCCGTCAGAGTACGCACGAAATCGCCGATCTGACGTTGTACGAAGAGTCCTGCCTGCGTGGTTTTGGCCGATTCTACGATCCCGAACAGTTCGCTGTGCGCGCATGGCTGCCGGGCTATTCGGATAATCCCAACTCCTCGCTTGTGGCCATGATTGATACACTGATCCGGCACGACCGGTCAGGACTCAGCCGATTTTTGCCGCTCGATCAGCCGATGCATGAGTCGGATTTCGACGATATCCGTGAGCAAAACAAGCGTATTATGCTTTTTGGTGCGGCTTTTGGGCTGATGGATCTGGTCGATAGCGGTGCTCCGGCACTTCCGTCCGGATCGGTCGTTGTGGAGACTGGAGGTATGAAAACCCGGCGTCGCGAGATCCCGAAACAGGAGCTTCATCACCGGCTTGCCGAAGGATTTGCAATCCCCCGGGATGCCGTCCACTCTGAGTATGGAATGGCGGAGATGTGCAGCCAGGCCTGGAATAACGGCAGCGGCTGGTTTGCATGTCCACCCTGGCTGAAGATCACCATTCGCGATCCTCAGTATCCCATGGAGCTGCTTTCGCCCGGGAAAGAAGGGTTGATTGGCGTGGCGGATCTCGCCAACGTTCACTCGCTGTCGTTTATTCTGACCCAGGATCGTGGTGTGATGCGACAGGACGGCACGTTTCAGGTTTTGGGTCGATGGGATCATGCAGAATTGCGCGGGTGTAATTTTTTAATGGAGTCATGATGCAGTCGGACGGACAGATAACACGTATTTGCAAAGCGGTCGATGCCTGGCTCGGCAACGAGAGCGGCCTTCTTGAACAGGCTCGCGAGCGGACCATATCAGACGGGCTTTTTACCCTGCATGATGTCGGGCATATGCTGGAACAGGTTGCCCGAACCGTCACCTGTGAAGCCATCACTGCATGGGTCGAAAAAAGTCGGGATTCCTATGCGGTACAAAATTCTGGCAGGAAAGATTCTGCAGTGTATGACAAGAATGTCCTTTGCCTGCATGCCGGAAACCTGCCTATGATTGGACTTCAGGATATCATAGCCACGCTGCTTTCAGGTGCTCGCTATCACGGAAAATTGTCTGCCAGGGATCCATGGCTGCTTGACGGGCTGCTTCGGTTACTGCAGAAGCAACTTCCTGAAAATGTTATCACGTGGAGCACCAATCTTGATGATTTCGAAGAGCTACGGGCGGATCGTATACTTTTTGCAGGTTCGGAGGCGTCCGTCGAACCTGTCACAAGTCGGTTATGGGAACTTCGTGCAGCCGGCAAAGCTGCCAGGTTTCTTAATCGAACCGCACGGTTTTCGATCGCCTGGCTGTCCGGTAAGGATGTGGAAGAATTGCGCAACAAAACGTCCGGTGCAGAGTCTCCCGGCCTACTCAACGATCTGGTCGAAGCTGTCATGCGCTACGAAGGCAGGGGGTGCCGGTCGGTCGCGGTGGTGGTCGCTCCGTGTGAACTGTCCGATGTTGCCGGCACATTGATCCCGGCACTGCAAGACTACGTCAAAAAATATCCTTTCCTTCACAGCATCAAACCGGAAAAATCCTACTGGGCGAGTTATCTTGAAACCATGGATCGTGATTTTTTCGAGAGCGGACCCATTATACTGACCGGGGACACGGACCTTATGGGCAAAGAAGATGTAGTTTGCTGGATTTCGGGGGATGCGATGACTGTTCAGCAGATTTTCGAAAAAGCAGGTCCAAAAGTGCAGAGTATCTATACGGTGGAAAATCCATTACCCCTGTATACCGAGGCACTGTCACGTGCACAGAAACCACCCATTGATTGGAAACCCGATGGGGTAGATGTATTACGATGGCTATCCGGATAGTTGTAGTAAATGTTTCACTATCCTGTCTGATGTCTTCCCGTCCCACAGATCCGGGATTTTTCCCTTTTTCCATTCTCCGGCAAATAATTTATCCAATGCAGGCTGAATTGATTTGGGATCTGTGCCTAACAATTCATTCGTACCTACCGTTATCGTTTCAAATCTTTCTGTATTGTCCCTTAAAGTCATGCATGGCACTCCCATAACCGTCGTTTCCTCAGTAATACCTCCCGAATCTGTAATAACAGCCCTGGCTCTTTCAACCAAATAATTAAATTCCAAATACCCCAAGGGATCAATCATGTGCAATCTGGGGTGATTAATACCCATTTCATGTAATATCTTCGATGTTCTTGGATGAACCGGAAAAACCAATTGCAAATCTCGTGAATTTCTTACGATTTCATCCATTAAATACTTTAAAGTATTTTTCTCGTCAACGTTTGCAGGGCGATGTAAAGTCATTACCAAATACTCTTGCTCTTGTAATCCGATTTCATTCCAAATGTCCGGTTGAATAAAACCCGATCTGTGTTTTAACAGGGTGTCAATCATCGTATTTCCAACATAAAAGATGCGATCATCTTCAACCCCTGATTTTTTCAAATTTTCATTCGCGATTTCTGAAGTTGTAAAAAAGTAATTGGTAATACTGTCGGTCACCATTCGGTTAATTTCTTCAGGCATCGCCCAGTCTCCCGATCTTATTCCGGCCTCAACATGTGCTACCGGTATATGCATTTTTTGAGCAGTAATGGCACATGCCATGGTAGAGGTTACGTCTCCCACCACAAGACAGAGATCAGATGGAACCTCCATCAGCAGTTTTTCATAACCAACCATGATAGTTGCTGTTTGCTCAGCATGAGTCCCGCTTCCTGCTCCCAGATTTGCATCCGGTTCCGGAATACCCAATTGCTCGAAGAAACTGCCAGACATGTTTCGGTCATAATGCTGACCGGTATGGATGAGACGGTATTCAATATTGTGACCTTCATTTTCAGCCTCTTTTATGGCATCGATGAGAGGTGCTATCTTCATAAAATTTGGGCGTGCGCCGGCAATGAGGTCAATTTTCACAGTAAAACGTAATTATGTCAGGTTCAAAGAATTCCATTCCATATAAATGCGCGCGGCATCTCAAAGAAATTACAGGATGCTGATCTGAAGGGTTTCACCAAATTTTGATAAAATATTTTGGCAGGTCCTTGCATCGGGATACATATAATACGGCAATATCCGGAAAATCCGTGTCATGGGAAAGGCGCAGCTGCAATACCAGGAAAATTGATGACTTAATGACTGGAACTGCTTGTTACGAAATGGAGGGAATAATGTTTATTTTATTGTAGATAACGCATATATTAATTTCGGTTTTGAAGATAAAGAAAAAGAAGTGTGAGGGCAGTGCAAGCCATAGGCAGGTTTACATGACCTGCAATCAATATGCAATGATCCACACAACGAAAGAATTGTCGGTGGCAAAGAATCCAGGAAATAGTGGTAAAGTGAATAGAAATCGGGTTGGGAGCCAACCATTTAAAGGGTATTATTTAATGGATATTATGTCTCAATTGACTAATCCTCTTGGCAGGCAAAATGTTAATGAAAATATTAATCTTATATTTCAAAGCATGCAAATGCATTGGAATGTTCAAATGGGATAACAAATGGGACATCTCAATAGAAGAAAGTTTCTCGGATCCATTGCGGCAACCGGACTCGGGATGAGTATGCTTGGCAAACCATCTTTCGCCAGCCATTCTGAAAAATCAAAGGATAAAAAAATCGGGGTTATTGGCCTTGACACTTCTCATGGCCCCAACTTTACCCGTGTTATAAATGATCCGGATGGAGGTCCTGAAGTTTCGGGCTTTACAGTAACGGCGGCTTATCCTTATGGAAGCAGAAACATTGAATCCAGCTACAGCCGGATACCTCAATACACCGGGGAATTTAAAGAAATGGGTATTGAGATAGTTGATTCCATAGATCAGTTACTGGATCAGGTGGATTTTGTGCTTTTGTTGACAAATGATGGCCATCCAAGACTGGAGCAGGCGCTTCAAGTGATGGAGGCGGGCAAATCCATGTACGTTGACAAACCTGTTGCCGCCAGTTTGAGAGATGTTATTGCTATTCTGGATGCATCCGAAGAATACAATGTACCCATCTTTTCTTCGTCCGGTTTGCGATATATTGAGACAACACAATCAGTTCGTTACCATAATGCTGTTGGGCAGGTACTGGGTGTAGACGCATACAGCCCGGCCGCGCGTGAGGAGACGCATCCGGATCTTTTTTGGTACGGGATCCATGGTGTAGAGACTGTTTTCACGGTACTCGGCACCGGTTGCAGGGAAGTGAGCCGGGTAACGACGAAAAATGCGGATGTTGTTATTGGAAAATGGGATAACGAGATTATCGGGACTTTCCGAGGTATTTTAAATGGTCGAAGAGGTTATGGAGGCACGGCTTTTGGTACGGATGATAATCTGGCGCTTGGTCCTTATACCGGTTCTCGAATGATGGTTCACCACATCATCGATTTCTTCCGGACAGGTATCATTCCTGTCCCTCTTGAAGAAACACTTGAAATATACGCATTCATGGAGGCCGCTGACGAAAGCAAAAGGAGAGGCGGGGCCAGTATTCCCCTCCGGCAAGTTATTGCCCGAGCAAAATCATAGCTACATTGTGCAATTACAGCTAAATTGTAGAGTCACAGCTAAGTGGTACAGTCACAGTTAAGTGGTGTAGTCACAGCTAAATAGTGTAGTCACAGCTAAGTGGTGCTGGACCGCCCAGAAAGCAGTAAAAGGTGCCGCTTTTAAAGCAGTAAACCCCTTCAATAACCCAAAAAAAAGCCGTATCTTCGACAATACAAAACCGGTCTGAACTTCTTCATGCCGGTCTGAATCTGATGCAATACGTTCTGAACAATGTCTTTTTGTTTGGAACCTGTTACGGCGTTCGGCACCGGTGCAATATCCGGCAATAGTGTAAATCCGATACAACATCCCAAATGAGCGAATACAAACCCGAGTTAATAGAACCCCGGTGGCAGGAGTTCTGGCTGAAAAACAAAATATTCCAAACTGACGACAACGACAGGCATCGGCCTAAATACTACGTACTCGATATGTTTCCGTATCCCAGCAGCTCGGGTTTGCATGTGGGCCACCCGGAAGGATACACAGCCACCGATATCATCGCCAGATACAAGCGAATGAACGGGTACAATGTGTTGCATCCAATCGGGTGGGATGCATTCGGATTGCCGGCGGAACAGTACGCCATCAAGACGGGTACCCATCCCCGCAAGACGACCATCCGCAATATCGACGGTTTTCGCCGACAGCTGCAGTCACTCGGTTTTAGTTACGACTGGGACCGTGAGGTGGATACCACCGATCCGGCCTATTATCGCTGGACTCAGTGGATCGTTCTGAAAATGTTTGAGAAAGGATTGGCCTACGAAGCCAGCGTACCGGTGAACTGGTGTCCGGCTCTCGGTACCGTGCTGGCCAATGAGGAGGTTATCGACGGGAAGAGTGAGGTCGGCGGTTACCCGGTGGAGCGCAAGCCGATGCGCCAGTGGATGCTCAAGATCACCGAATATGCCGAAAGGTTGCTCGAAGATCTGGAAGGGCTGGACTGGCCGGAATCGATCAAGGAGATGCAGCGCAACTGGATCGGAAAGTCCGAAGGGGCGAATGCTTTGTTCCGTTTGAAATCCGATGAAACTGCTCAAATTGAAGTCTTCACCACCCGGCCAGACACTTTGTTTGGCGCGACATACATGGTGTTGGCTCCGGAACATACTCTGGTGGATCGTATCACTACAAAAGCTCAAAAGGAGGCGGTAGCGGAGTACCGTGAAATGGCGGCAAGAAAATCGGATCTCGACCGAACTGATCTCAACAAGGATAAAACCGGTGTGTTCACCGGAGCTTATGCCGTTAATCCTGTTAACGGCGAAGAAATCCCTGTCTGGATTGCCGACTACGTGATGATGTCCTATGGCACCGGTGCGATTATGGCTGTACCTGGCCACGACGAGCGCGACTGGGAATTCGCACGCAAATACGATCTTCCTATCGTCGAGGTGGTAAAAGGGGGCAATATTGAAGAGGAAGCATACACCGATATTGAAGAAGGTATTTCGGTTAATTCCGCCAATGATGAAATTTCGCTGAATGGACTTCCGGTTGCTGAAGCCAAGACACAAATTTCAAAATGGCTTGAAGAGAAAGGACTCGGGAAATATGCAGTGACCTACAAGTTGCGCGACTGGCTTTTTTCGCGCCAGCGTTACTGGGGAGAGCCTTTCCCGGTGATCCATGTAGACGGGAAACCGAAGCCGCTTCCCGAAGATCAGTTGCCGGTGACTCTTCCCGAAATGGACGATTTTCTGCCGACCAAAACAGGCGAACCGCCGCTGGCCAAAGCCGGCGATTGGCTCCAAACGACAGATCCCGAGACCGGCAAACCGGCCGTGCGTGAAACCAACACCATGCCGCAATGGGCCGGTTCGTGCTGGTATTATCTTCGCTATATCAGTCCCGATTATGAACAAGGTCCGGTCGATCCAGAAAAAGAGAAATACTGGATGCCGGTCGACCTGTATGTCGGAGGCGCTGAACATGCGGTTCTGCACCTGCTTTATGCACGCTTCTGGCACAAAGTACTCTATGATATCGGTGTGGTATCAACCAGGGAACCTTTTTACCGGTTGGTCAACCAGGGGATGATCCTTGGTGAATTGGAGTTCACAGCCTACAAAGACAATTCGGGCAACTATGTGCATCCGGAGGAATCGGGAAAAGGGGAGGATCTTGAGCGTATCAAGCTCACCGAAAAGGAAGTGGAGAAAAAGGGCGACAAGTTTGTGATCCGCGGGACCGGCACACCGGTGGATGCCCGGTCGTTCAAAATGTCAAAATCGCGTGGCAATGTGATTAATCCCGACGATGTGGTGAAACAGTATGGTGCCGATTCATTGCGGTTATATGAGATGTTCATGGGGCCGCTCGAGCAGGTCAAACCGTGGAGTATGCAGGGTGTGGAAGGGGTATACCGGTTTCTGAAGCGTGTCTGGCGGCTGTTCATCGACGAGGAGTCCGGCGAGCCTGTGGCACAGATTATGAGCGCGGCGGAAGCAGAGCCGGATCGCGTGCATTTGAAGTTACTGCACGAGGCGATAAAAAAAGTGACGGAAGATATTGAGGGACACCGCTTCAACACAGCCATTTCGGCGCTAATGATCTTCACGAACGAAGCAATGAAATGGGACTCGCGTCCGGTCGTTGTACTCAGGCCATTTGTGCTGCTTCTCTCTCCATTTGCACCCCATTTGGCTGAGGAATTATGGTCGGTTCTGGGGAAAATAGACGGAAAGGGTGAAGCAACTCTGGCTAATGAACCGTGGCCGGAATATGACGAAGCATGCCTGAAGGATGACACTAAAATATACGCAGTCCAGGTGAATGGTAAAGTCCGTGGTCAAATAGAGGTGCCTGCCGACAAGGCCGCTGTCAAGGATTTTGTGCTTGAAGTGGCTAGGAACGACACAGGAGTGCAACGGCATTTGAGCAACGGCAAGGTGGTCAAGGAAATATTCGTGCCTAACCGAGTGATCAATTTTGTGGTGAAGTAAGGGTATTCAACTATTTGCAAGAGTCAGAATCATCTGCAAAAATTGTTACGTGGCTTCACTTAACTGATTAGAAGACAATTCCTTCAATAACTATCAGATACAACTGTCGTCCATTACTTTCGTGGGGTGAGTCAATAAAAACCAATTTGCCATCCTGACTTGATCGCGGATGCAAATCACATCTCCACTCACCGCGGTATACTTCCGGTAAATGGAAGTGACCAATGGTTATCTTTCGATCTGTCGGTACATGATACAGATACAGTTCCTGATTCCGATTTTGATCGGGATAGGAATCGTTCAAAATCCATTCACTACCGGTATTCGGTACATACGTCAGATGTCCATCCCGCGTCATCACATTTTCACCCACTTGTTCTATATTCCGGGTCCGGTCCTCCATTACGTAGAATCCGGCATCTTTTCCGGCCGGCCGGGTCCATGCATTGATGTGCGTCGGATCCTTCCAGATGAAGTGTGAAATCAATCCGGAATCATTCAGGAGATGCAAGTCAGATCCATCCATGTTCGCCGTAAACATGCGGGTGGTCCATCCACGGGAAGCTCGTTCCTGACGAGTCGCCATTTCCTTCCGCCATCGATGCAGAAAGACAAACCGGCTTCCATCCGTATTAACCAGCAGGTGGTTGAACCAGTGCCACTGATCTCCAATTGTTTCACCATGATGCGGAATATCGACAATCCCGGAATAGGGGAGTATCAGTTCTGAAGCACCAGTCTGCAAGTCCATCCGGTAAATTCCTCTGTCCGGTGGTACTTTAACATCTTCGTATGGATCCGGAATGCCTGCATAGCCATAGCCGGGCCGCTGATTGTTGATACGCTCAAAATCTGTGGTTATGGCATAGCGACTATCCGGACTTAATGCATACACCGGCCTTGGCAGCAATCGGGCTTTGCCGGTAAATACATTCACCACGCGCGTGACGAACCGGTCACCGTCTCTGTCATTCCATAGAACTTCCGTTTCAGATCCGGGGATCCACTGGAGCATACATCCCTGTTGCCAGTTCCACGCATGGCTTTCCCCGATTTCGGTCCAGGTATCGCCTCTATTCAGATCGATCAGGCCGATTTTGATGAGATCCCCGGCCTCAGGCGTGCGGTGTTCAAAGTCGACCATCATGCCAAGCGCATACCGGCCGGTGGGATCTATTTGCCATTTGTCATAGTAGCCAAACCAATGATAACCGGGCGGCCTTGTAATAGCACGAACACGTTCACTTTTTCCCGTTATTTTGACATTGTGAGCGAACAGATGGAGACCTCCGGTTTTTGCAAGTATCATTCCCCCCATTGTTCCGACAGCACCCCGGGTTACATCAGAGATGAATTTTCGGCGGCTTAGTCCTTTCATATTCAGATTGGATTTTGTTTTTTTATTTTCAGCAATTCCAAAATACTGTTTGACAACTCTGGTTTACTCAACTTTCGGAGTTCAGAATAAAGGATTTAAAAAACCGATAACTTTTTGTAAATCAATAAAATAAAAAAGAATAAGTCCTTTGGTTTTTGTAGTAAAAAGTACCATAAACTATTTGAATTCATCCAGTTTGAACTTATTCTCATGAAGACCAAGTTCAGAACTCTTGACCTGTAATCTAAAAAGCAAGCATTTATGAAGGGGATGATGTAAGTTTGAATGTCGTAAAAATATTCATTACAACCAAACTTACATGCAAACCCAACTTCCGATTTTCCCCAGTCAGA
>SLQC01000136.1 GCA_007131625.1 Balneolales bacterium
CATCACAAAAGGACAGAAGACCCGGTGTATCGCTGTGGAGCCGGCTTCATGCCCGAAACTGACGCAGGGTGAGTTTATGTACGATTTCGGAGATAATGCGGGCTACACGCCGCTGTTGCCGATGTACACACTCGGACACAATTTCCGTCCTGCCGCCATTCATGCCGGTGGATTGCGCTATCACGGAGCGAGTGTGTTGTGCAGCCAGCTGCTCAAGGACGGACTGATTGAAGCCGTTGCATTGCAACAGTTGGAATGCTTCCAGGCAGGAGTGACGTTTGCCAGGTCGGAAGGAATCATCGCTGCACCGGAAGCGGCGCATGCGGTAGCACAGGTCATTCGCGAAGCCGAACAGGCTAAGAAAGAGGGCAAAGAAAAGACAATCCTGTTCAATATGTGTGGACACGGATTCGTCGACATGAAGGCATATGAAGATTATTTTGCCGGAGTGCTCACCGATCACACCTTCACCGATGATGAGTTGAAGTCCGGGCTGGAGGAACTTCGCGAACTGCAACCGTAAATTCATTTAAGCGGGAAGGAATCGCGTGACACCCGCTTCTTGAGCTGACCGCCTCCTTTTCCGGGAATGATCTCCACCGTCTTGATCTTTTTTTCGATTGCATCATTGATAATATTTTCCAGTTCACGATCGATCAGATCACCCTTGTTGTAGATATCGTGCAGGTCGAGTTTCAGTTTCGCCATATCCACATTGCTTTTTTATCATTTATGCACAAAAATAATCGGTGCACAAATATAACGCTTTGCTTTTTTTTATGTGATAAATAGTTGCAAGCAGGTTTATGTGCTCCTGAAAGGCCCTCATCTGACTTTCGTCTTCATCGAGTTTTTCAATATGGTTCTTAAAAGAAAACCCGGCAGTTGATTTATTGAACTGGCGGAACGAAATGGCTCCGATAGTGTTGAAATTACGATTAAAAGTTCCACAAGTTGCGTCTGTTGCACATGTCATTTCGGATTAGTTACTTGCGTAATATCGTACTTGTCTCGTCATAGCAGATGTTTGATAAGTGTAATCAACAAAGCAAGGGACAGGCTGATGAGCAGTAACGAGCTAAATGGAAGGTACAGGACGCTATTTTCCTGTTGTACACTCAAATCTCCCGGGAGTTTTCCGATCCACCGGATCAGCCATGGAGCTCTGCGTGCCAGAATGTATATGACCGTGTAAATAAGAAAAGAGATAATAATGAAGCGGAACATGGTTAGTGTATGTTTTAAAGTAATCGTCTGATAACATTGATCAACAGTGTTAATACAATGCTAATCAGAATCATGGAGGTGATGGGGATGTAGACCCGGCTGCGACCGGGCTCTAAACGGATATCCCCCGGAAGCCTTCCGAACCAATTAACCAGCCAGGGCGCATAGCTCATTACAAGTCCGACGACAATCATGAGAATACCGGTAATGATGAACCATCGAGCCATTAGAAACACTCATGTCTGAAAATTTTGACACACAGTCACATTTTTATCCATAGCTGCTCCTTGTGACGTCAGAAATATATGTTTAAACACATGCAAATCGATAATTTAATGAAATCCTGAAAAACGGATTGAAAGTGTGAAGCATCTAACTGTATAATACTGAAAATAGATTTATTTGTTCAGTAAAGGTTCAAGTATTTCCCATAGATGTGATGCTATTATGGAGTGTCCTTCGGTGGTGGGATGAATACCGTCAGCCTGATTAAGATCCGGATCCCCGGCCACACCCTCCAGAATAAATGGCATGAAAACGACTTCGTTCGATATGGAAAGATCCCGGTACACATCCCGGAATTGCCGTGTGTAGGATTCTCCCATATTGGGAGGAGCCTCCATTCCTGTCAGCACAATACGAGCACTCGGATTTATCTTTGCGACCTTGTCAATGATCGCCTGAAGGTTTTGTCGGGTGTTTTCCGGGTCGATACCACGCAACCCGTCATTGCCTCCCAGCTCAAGTACAAAAATGTCGATATCCCGCTGCAGGACCCAATCAAGGCGTCTCAAACCACCTGCCGATGTCTCACCGCTGACACCTGCGTTGACGGTCTCGATATCGTATCCCAACGAATCGGCTTTTTGCTGAATCAAAGCGGGAAAGGCGTCATCGATGTCCAAACCGTATCCGGCCGTGATGCTGTCGCCGAAGAACAAAATGGTGATGGGTGAGTTCATGTTTAATGTGCCGGGTGCAGAATCGCCTGAAAATGCCTGTAACTGCGGATGAAAAGCAGCGGTTCCCTGAATGATCAATCCTGCAATAATGTGCAGACAAAGTAGTTTGAGGTTTATTCGTGTCATATTTTTTTATTCCGCCTGTCACAACGATTTTTTCTTTTGTAAAGTTTAGTGAGAAGGTCTAAGGTTAATGAACATATGAAACTGGAGATTCGTATTGATGGACAACCGGTAAATCTTCGGATTTTCCGAATTATTCACACATTATAACGGCATTTCACCTTGAAAACTGATTCTAATTATCAATTAATGATGGCATCACCTATTCTCACGGTAGAGCATCTGACGAAAACCTATCAAAGCGGAACTCGTCCCCTTACCGTATTGGACAATGTGACGTTTTCAGTGCCGAACGGCATCAGCTGTGCGGTGGTCGGTCCGTCCGGAAGCGGAAAAACCACACTGCTCGGTCTGTGTGCCGGCCTTGATCGTGCCACATCCGGCAGTGTGCATATGAAGGGACATGCACTGCATAAGCTCAACGAAGATCAACTGGCGAATATCAGAAATCGCCATATCGGATTTATATTTCAGTCATTTCAGCTTATTCCTACCCTCACGGCACTCGAAAATGTGATGGTTCCGGTGGAGTTGCGAGGAATGGGATATGAGGAAGCGGCAACCAGTGCGCGGCAGTTACTCGGGGAGGTGGGGCTTGCCGACCGGCTGGACCACTATCCTACCCAGCTTTCAGGCGGGGAACAGCAGCGTGTGGGGATAGCCCGCGCCTTTATCACCCGGCCGGATATCCTTTTTGCAGATGAACCGACCGGAAATCTCGATTCCGAAACAGGAAATCAGATCGAGGAGATTCTCTTTGAGTTGAACAGCAATCAGGGAACTACCCTCATCATCGTGACTCACAATACCGAATTGGCTCACAATTGTGATCGCATCATCCATTTGAAAGGAGGGGTGATTGCTTCGGATACTGCATCAGCCCTTGCCGAAGTGCCGGCCTACGAACCCGCTCATAAGGAGTAGGTGCTTATATGTTACTGATTCCAGATATGTTTAGCTTCAAAACCGCCTGGCGGGATGCACGCTCGCAGTACAAAAGCCTTTTGCTCTATTGCAGCGGAATTGTGGCCGGGGTCGCCGCATTGGTTGCCATTTTGTCGTTTCGCAGTGATGTGATGCTTACGGTAGATGATCAGGCAAAGGAGCTTCTTGGTTCGGATCTTGAAATTTCACAATATGCGCCATATCCGGAAAGTCTGAATGCGTATATCGATTCTATAGGCGGGGAACAGTCCCGTGCCATTGAATTTTCTACGATGGTGGTTTACGGTACATCGGGCAAAACCCTGTTGTCACAAATTCGTGCAATTGAGGGCGGGTTTCCGTTTTACGGAGAAATCAAAACCGAACCGGAAGATGCGGCATTCCGGTACCAAAATGAGCGATCGGCACTGGTTGATCGTCCCGTGATGAACCAGCTGGGACTGGTGGTCGGTGACTCTATCCGTGTCGGCAATGAATTACTTGTGATCTCTGGAATTATTCTGGAAATTCCGGGAGAATCAGCCGCATTTTCATTGGTAGGACCGCGGGTGATCATTCCAAGGGATGTGGTCGAAGGATCCGGACTGCTGGATCGTGGAAGCATAGTACAGTATAAAACGTATTTTCGTTTTGGAGATGTGATTGAAAGCAGATCGGATCAAAGTTTTTATGGTATTTCCAAATACAGACCCGGCACTGAGCCAGAAAGCAGTTTTGAAACGGAATCCGATAGCAAAGAGAATGGGAAGCAAGATAAGTCCGGGATGGAGAAAGGCGGTGGAAAGGTAGCAAAGAAGCACGATCTTGACCGGATTACCTCGGAGATACGAGAACTTGCCGATGATCGTCGTATAAGAATCAGCACTGTTGAATCCAGAAAAGAAGATTTTGCCGAGGTTGTTGACACTCTTGCCCGGTTTTTAGGAATGATCGGTTTCATCGCTTTGATGCTCGGTGCTCTGGGTGTGGCGAGTGCTGTATATGTGTACATAAAACGGAAAAGCGCGACAGTTGCAACACTGCGCTGCCTCGGCGCTTCATCCCGGCAAACGCTGCAAATTTTCGGGCTTCAGATCATGGGACTCGGATTGATTGGGTCGATGACAGGATCGCTGTTTGGACTTCTGATCCAGCGCTTGCTGCCGTTGCTTTTTGCCGATTTTCTTCCATTCGAACTGTTGCAGCAGGTCTCGGTTCCGGCCTTGATACTTGGCTTTCTTACTGGAGTCATGGTCAGTTTCAGCCTCGCACTTTTGCCACTTATCAGCATCAATAATATACCACCGCTGCTTACTATCCGAAGTACCGATTATTCACCACTGGCAAATGTCGCAAAAAGTACAAGAATGGCTGTCAGTACCGGCATTGTCGTCGCTCTTACCATGATATTGGCGCTGCTGCTTGAAAGCCTGCTAGTTGCTTCGATCTTTATTGGGGGTCTGATAATTTCTGTACTGATTCTTCTTGCAACTTCCCGGCTGTTGATCCAGATCGCAAGAAAGCTGCGTTTACCCGCTTTCTCCTATGTCTGGCGGCAGGGCATCGCCAATATGTTTCGACCGAACAATCAGACAGCAATATTGGTGACGACACTCGGAATGGGCATGCTGCTAATCGGTTCGATGTACCTCTCGCAGGAGATGATTCTTGCGCGCATCAATCTGCAAACCGGTGGTGATCAGCCCAATCTGGTGTTTTATGATATTCAATCCGACCAGAATGAGGATGTCATGGATATTGCCAAAAGGGAGGGAGCTCGCATAATTGAAAATGTGCCGATTGTTTCGATGCGGTTGTCGCATATCGGAAAACGATCCATCCGGGAAATTCGGGATGACACCACAAGACAGGCAAGCAACTGGGCGCTTACTCGTGAGTATCGTGTCACTTATCGTGAAAAACTGAATGAGGCAGAAAAGATCCTGGAAGGTGAATGGATCGGACGATCTGAAGGCATTGACTCAGGTGTCAGAATTCCGATTTCCCTGGAACACAGGTATGCCGAGGATCTGAATGTTTCAATAGGCGATTCACTTACTTTTAACTTGCAGGGTGTACCGGTAGAAACCAGGATTGCTTCCATCAGGGAAGTGGATTTTCAGCGTCCACAACCTAATTTTTTTGTTCTTTTTCCGGCAGGAGTCCTGGGTCAGGTGCCTCGTTTTTATGCACTGACAATCCACACTCCGGATGAACAGACCACATCAACGCTGCAACAGGAGGTGGTTCGGGCCCATCCCAATGTATCAGCTATAGATATCGGACTTGTACTGGAAAGTGTCCGGTCATTTCTCGATAAAGTGGCAATGGCGGTGCAGTTTATGGCCCTTTTCAGCATCGTAACCGGACTGATTGTGCTGGCGAGTGCCGTGGCCATCAGCCGGTTTCAGCGTATACGTGAAACGGTTTTGCTGCGGACACTCGGAGCATCCCGTCGGCAGATACGCGGTATTCAATTTGTAGAATACCTGTGGCTAGGCTTGCTGGCCTGCATGACCGGATTGTTGCTTGCATTTGTAGCGAGCTTGCTTCTGGCGTGGTTTTACTTCGATCTTGTATTTGTCCCTGACCTGCTCGCCATTGGCAGTGTGTCACTTATTATTATTGTACTCACGCTCGGTGTCGGATTTCTGAATATGGGAAACGTTCTGAGCACCCGGCCACTGGAAGTATTGCGCATGAATGCAGAGGGATGATATCCCCTTATCCCGTCTGCATTCTCCCATTGTTTACGGTGGAGCCTATCTCGGTTTAAATATTAATGCGCAACAAGTTATTAAATGGCGGAACTTCTGATACAGTTTACTGATGTACTGCTTGAGTCACCGCAAAATCCGCATTTATCTCAGATGGATTCAAAAAAAATGGGTTTGATGGAAAATGTGAGCAAGTCAGAAGATTTATCGCTTATTCTTGCCAATGAAATGGCTGATCAAATCTTTCAATGTCTTGCCAAAGAAATACAAACTATAATTGCACTTGCTGTTTATGATTTTTAATTAGTACGGGTATATTTCGATGAATTAAACTAAAAGAAAAGGGAAAAAGAAGAGTCAGCACGGATAATTATGTTTGAGGATAATGTGGATTGTGCGAAGATTTCTCACTTTGATTTCGATAATTACAGTCAAGGAGTGGAAACGTACTTAAAACCGGCGCGATTTGGACGACATACTGGTTCAGATAAGCATTCA
>SLQC01000037.1 GCA_007131625.1 Balneolales bacterium
CGATGAGCGTAGAGATCGGGCAATGGATTAGTGATAATGTTTTCACTGATAATGAATCGCCTTATTTTATTGATCTAGGACAAGAGATTGCCTTTGTTGCAAAGATTACTAACGCTTTGAACAAGAATGTAGAGTGGACAGTATCTCCCGATAACGGCGGTGTTTCTTTGTTGCAGCTTCCCGGAAGAGATTATGTTGCAGAAGTATTGGCCACAGAACCCGGCAGATATACAGTCGATGTTGAGTCTGTTGCTGATACAGGGCCAAGGGCAGATAATAATCCGCGTAGATTTGATCGGGTAACGATTTGGGTGGGTGGTCTCAATGTTTCCAATCCCGGCTGTGTGAATCCAAATGAAAGCTACCAGTTAACAGCACGAATTGGTGATGAACCAATAGATTTCAGTGAACTTGAATGGGATATAGACGGATCGGGCTCTATTGATTCTGATGGTTTATATACTGCGGGAGGTACAGGTCCGGTCACCATCACTTTCAGCCTCCGTACCAACCCCGAGCAGACCGTGACCATCACCTTTCAGGTGCGTGACGTCTGCGGGAGCTTCCAATTATCTTCCTCGGAATTCAACTTCGAAGGAAGCTGCGTTACTTTCTATGAAGATGGGATCGGAGGTGCGGGCGGGGTTCAGTTCGGAAGTCGGATCTCGGACGACCGCCACGGTTCGATCTCCTTTCTGATCGACTTCAGGGAGTTCAGGGAGAATTCGGGCGACGAGTGGTCAGTCGAAAACCCCGGATGGAGCTGGGCATCGATCGTCACCCCGAATCTGCCCTCGATGGTGACGCCCTCCTGGCACTTTCATTCGGACAACCCGGGTTTCAGAGAGCTTATCGTGACCCAGCAGATGCGCGGAGATGAGGCCGTTCTGAGCGGCTCCTTCAGGGCGATACACGTCTGGCTGCAGCAGACCGAAGACGGCGTGGAGGAGCGGGAGACCGAGGTCTCCGGCTCCTTCCATGGTGCACGCGACCACCGCGTCGACACGTGCTGGAGCGGGAGCTGAGTGGTGTCTGTGGGCATCTAACTGATACCATAAGTTTTTCTGTTAAAAAATCAGTAGTTCGTTTAGTCTTACTTCTGCAAAGTTTAATTTCACCGGAGAATGTGTTTTCTTTATTGAAAATGCGCACAGTGGTACCACAAACATTCCATTTGATTATTCGAAACAACCAAATGTTTATATCACTATTTTTAGAATATTAAGTAATGTCATGAGTCCTGATGAGGCTTGGTCGGTTGATAATCCGGGATGGGATTGGCTTAGCGTATTATTTAATAACACTCCAACAAACATCAGTCCTTTTAATACTTTTTCCTTTGTTTCATTCGAACACGCAGGGCCAAGAAGTTTTGAACAGAGTCATGAAATAAAAATAATAAACGGATCGGAGGTCAGGGCTTTGAGTGGTTATTTTGAAGCCGAATACCATTATGTAGAGCCATCAGGAGATGAACAAACCACCCACGTATTGATGCAATTCTCAGGTGCATTACCTGCCTCAAAACATATGGCTGGGAGTCAGGCTGTCTTTGAATATGTTCCGGGTCGGCCACACAATAATATATTCAGGACTCCCGGTCGACACGATCTGCCAGCCAGTTGCGGTCGTTATCGTTAACTCTTTGAAGCCTGAACCTGTACGGCTGGAACCTGCTCGGATAATCAGGGGGGGGATTACCCGTAAATGATGTGAAAAATCAACAACCTTGTTTCCGATGGCTTCTGTTACCAAGGTGATCACCGCGGCAGCGATCCTGCAGCTTGTTCAAAACGGAAGTCTCGATCTGGATGGCAAATTGAGTGATTATTTGCCGGGGTTTGTCCTGCTGGCTTTGGTCATTGAAAACGCAAGTGGACTTCCCTGTCATATTTATTTCAGGGAGAACATTCTGGAGCCACTCACAATGAAAAAAAGCTTTTTCGGCAACGAAGCTGATGGAGTGGATCTGACCGGGTCTTATACCATGTTCTCAGACGATGAACACGAGGAGATGCCGATCAACTATATCGCTGCGGGGGCCTGAAAAGCAATGTGCAGGAAATGCTTCATTTTGCTGAAATGCTTCTCCATAAGAGTTCTAATTATGGAAAAATGCTACTGGAAGATGCCCATCTGAATACGATGTTCAGCCAGCAGAATCATCTTTTTTGTTCAGAAAACCGGAGGTCCTTTGCCCGCGGGAACTTTATGTTAACCGAAGTGCTCATTCCAGGAAGATTCAATCAGGCCGATCTGCTCAATGTAACGGAGAAATTAAGACAGGCCCCCACGTCCGGAAATCTTGTCATTCGTTATGCTGATTTTTGATATTTTGTTAGCCCTGACACAAGATAGTCTTGTGCACCTGAATGGTGATATTTGGTTTTTAGATTTTTCATCTTGTAAATTGCATAATATTAGTAGGCTGTATAAGCTATCTTCTTATTTTTTTCGCGAAATCGTTCAATTAAGGTAAAATTTATTGAGATGTTAAATTGCCCCGGAAATTGGATGATGTCTGACTGGAACATTGTATATCGTTTGATGAACCCAAAATTAAGTGAGTGAAGCCATGTCTCAGGATACTGATAACAGCATGAACAGTGACCGGTCAATATGCATAAGGAGATTATTGCCTTTCATACTTCCGGTGCTGCTGGGGGTGACCACAGCGTTATCGGAAGCCGGTGCCCAGGTACTGGACCGGTCGCCGGGTGAACGGGAAGTGGATTATTATCCGCCGGCCTTGCACCGTCCTGCGACGAACCCTCCCTGGTTCCGGTGGCTGCCTCCGACCCGAGAAGTCGATTCGTATGTACTTCAGTATTCCACGGATCGCCGTTTTCATCCCGGTCAGACTGTGACGGTCCGTGATCTGGATATCACCGTACACATCCCGGAAGAGCCGCTGGACCCGGGAACGTGGTACTGGCGCTACGGCTACAACGACGGCGTCTCGGATCGTTTTGGATTGATACGTCGCTTCGAGGTAACCGAAACGGCCACCCGCTTCCCTCCGGTTACGGGAAGCGAGATCATATCTCGGATTCCCGAAGAGCGGCCTCGTCTGAATTACACGCCGGAGCAGGTCCGGGAGATCCGTTCGGATATCGACGGACGTTATGCACTCTTAACGGCGGAGGTCATCGTGGAGGCGGACGAGATTCTGGCTATGAACGAACCGCTTTTCGAAGAACCGGATGCCTGGGAAATATATGACGATCCACGTATGGCTTATGTGAACGCCTGGCGATCGATGCGTCCGTACACCCAGCGGATGGTGACCAGCGCTCTGGCCTACATCTACACGGGCGATGAGCGCTATGCCGCCGAAGCCCGGCGACGCCTGATGCATTTTATGACGTGGGAGGTGTACGGTCCCTCGCGCGCCATACCACCGGCTGAACTGGGTATGGACATTGCCGAAAATGCCGTACCGGTATTCGACTGGATCTATGATACCTTGAGCGAGGAGGAGCGGGAAAAATGCATCCAGGTTCTGGCACGGCGTATGAACCAGATTAGTTACGATGTCCACCGGGCACGTCCGATGGAAACCCGGCCTTATTCGAGCCATGAAAACCGGATGATGGGTTTTGTGATCGAAGGCAGTATTGCCCTGGCTCATGATGTGCCCGAGGTGGAGGACTGGCTGGATTATACGATGAAGCTAATGTGGAGCACCTATCCGCCGTGGGGATATGCCGACGGCGGATGGCATCAGGGCATCAGCTATTGGGGCGGCTATATGCGCCGGATGATCCGGGCGGTGACCGAGTTGGACAGGTACGGCATTCCGATAAGGGAGAAACCGTTTTTCCGGAATACCGGCTGGTTCGGTTTGTATACGGCCTACCCGAACCGTCCGACCCGTGCTTTCGGCGACGGGCACGAGTCGCCGGTCGGGGTGGAACACGGTCGATTGATGTACTCGCTTTCGTCGTTGTATCAGAACCCGTATTTCCGCTGGCATGCCGAACAGAGCGACGCCGAACCGGCCGGACGCGATTTTATGCTCTATCTTAATCCGGACCTTGAGGCGCGACCTCCGGCCGATCTGCCCCAGTCGCGGGCATTCAAGGATGTCGGGATTGTGGCCATGCACAGCAACATGGCCGAGCCGGATGAAAATGTCATGATGCTGTTTCGCAGCGATCCGATCGGTGCTTACAGTCACAATTTTCCAGCCCAAAACGCTTTTGTGATCGAGGCCTGGGGCGAGCCGCTGGCTATCAGTACGGGAGCCCGGCAGTTGCACGGGTCGCCCCATCATCGTCAATGGATGTGGAACACCCGGGGACACAACAGTATACTGGTTGACGGAGAAGGACAAGTCATCAGCAATCCCTATCCTTACGGACGCATTGCAGTCCACGAAGAACACGGCGACCATGTGTACACGGTCGGCGACGCCCGGCTTGCTTATATCGGACGTCTGGATCGATTTGACCGGCATGTGCTATTTGTTCGCCCTGACTATTTTGTGATGATCGACGACTTGGAAACGAAGGGTAAGGCATCAACCTTTCAGTGGCTGCTGCACAGTCCGACCGAAATGCAGGTTGACCGATCTGCAAACATGGTGGTCAATCGATCCGGAAATGCACGTCTGACCACCCGTTTTTTAACACCGGAGGGCATGGAATTCCATCAATACACCGGTTTCACTCCCCAGGTCGAGCATCCGGAACGCTTCCAAAATCAGTTTCATTTGACGGCATCGACCACGAATCCGGATTCTTCACAGCGAATTGTGACGGTGATGAAAGTCGACCGGAACCCGGGTCCTCCGGCGGTAAAACCGGATCCGCCAACCACTTCACGCCGGAAAATTCCGATTCGTAATATTGAAAACCGGAAGACCCTGGACGTTTCCATTACAGAAGTGGAGTTGCTGGAAGCCCGAGGCGGCATTGCGGTGCGTGTCGGGGAGGATCTGGTGCTCTGGAGAGATCCGGGCAGCTGGCGGGTGGAAGCAGCCGGGACCACCTCGATCCGGCGGATGACGGTGAAGAGGCTTTATTTTCAGTGAAGGAGTGGATTCGTCTTGATGGTTAGATTTGGTACTTTGGTGAAAACGGTGTCAACAGGAACCAGAAGTCAAACAAGGGGCTATACGGGTTGAATTGGCCATCGGTAAGAACGGTATTGTGGTATGTTTGACATGGTAACCGTTTAAGAACCTGTCAAACTATCTGCGTTTATATCAGGCAATTTTCTTTCTGTTCTGTTCCACTGTTGTTCAGCCAAGTCAAAACTTATTGGTGTGAAATTTGCAAATAAAATGATCTTTGTTATTCAGGGATTTCCCGCCAAACCTCCATTCGCTGACGGAAATAGGAGTTCATACTGAAGCTGCTCTCCTGTGCCAGCGGAGCCGGATGATCTGGTATATAAGTGCGTAACCGTTCGATTTCTCCGGCGATACGGCCGTGGTATTCCGGATCTTTGGCAAGGTTATGCCATTCAAGTGGATCACGCCGGTGATCGTAATACTCTTCCGACCCGTCTTCGTACCGGATATACCGAACGGAATCGGTTCGCAGTGAGACGTTGCGCGGGCCAAAAAAGGTCATTGCCGGAAAAGGCCAGTCGCGATCCGGGTCATCGATAAGCGGTTTCAGGCTTCTTCCCTCGTTTTGCGGATTTTCAGGTAGGCCGGTCAGGTCCAGCAGAGTGGGGTATATGTCGATAAGCCCTGTCGGACGACTGCTACGCAATCCCTCCGGGATACCGGGTCCGGCGAATATCAATGGTACTCTTGTATCACGCTCCCACAGGGACATTTTGGCCACCCGGTTTTTTTCACCAAGATGATAACCGTGATCCGAGAACAGAACTATGATGGTATTGTCGGCATAGGGACTGGCTTCAAGCGCTTTCAGTACCCGGCCGACCTGATGATCCACAAAAGTCATAGCAGCCAGATAGGCCTGGATCATCTCTTCCCACTGACCCCGCTCTTTAAGATATTCCGTTGTGGGCATGGGTGGCATAAAGGTCATTTGCCGGCCGATTTCAGGGACATCATCCATGTCATCTTCCTTATAAGAAGGTAATACGATATCCTCAATCGGGTGGAAATCAAACCAGTGTTCGGGTACGTACCACGGGACATGCGGCCGGACAAACCCGACTCCCAGAAAAATCGGTTCCTCATGATCCTGCTCGAGCCGTTCAATAGCCCAGGAGGCGTAATAATGATCCGGCATCTCTTCGTCACGGTCCGGAAAGGCACCCCAGTCGGTAGATGTACCGGCCTGTTCGTCATAGTGAGGCCCCTCCTCAGGATCATAGTTGATACGTTCACCGGGCCGCGGGCCAAACCACTCATGCCGTTCACCATATTCCTGGAAAGTATTAGCCAGATCATTTCCGTGCCA
>SLQC01000081.1 GCA_007131625.1 Balneolales bacterium
ATGGGTGCAACTTGGTGAATCCGGGATTCATGAGGATGCCCGTAATGCAGTTTTCCGAATTCCAAACTGGTCCGCTGATAAAGATGTGCCATTCCGTGTCGTCTATGAGACACAAAATACCAATGGTCAGGAAATTCGTGACGAATGGACAGGTACGATCCGCAAGGATCCTGTGGATAAGGAGGAACTTATTATTGCGTCGCTAAACTGCCTGAATAGCGTTGGTTTTCCATATCAGCCGGTGGTCAGTAATGTGGCGTCGATCGATCCAGACATTTTGGCGTTTCAGGGCGATCAGCTGTATGAGGGGAATGGTGGTTATGGTGCAATACGGTCAGATGGACCTGGGCACACTTTTCCTGAAGGGGAAAATATCGAGCGTTCGATTATCAACTATCTTCGCAAGTACTACATGTTCGGCTGGCCGTTCCGGGATGTGATGCGCGACCGACCGACGGTGCTAATGCCGGACGATCACGATATATATCAGGGTAATCTCTGGGGTATGGGGGGTGCCCCCGGAGAAGCAGATGCTACGGTAGGAGATAGCTGGAATTCCACTGGTGGTTACTATATGCCTCCCCGCTGGGTGAACATGTCTCATCGGGTTCAGACCGTACACAATCCCGACTTCTATGATTCCACCCCGGCCAAGCAGGGTATCACCGTGTGGTACGGAGACATGGTCTACGGTGGGGTGAGCTTCGCCATGATCTCCGATCGTATGTTTAAATCCAGCCCGCTTCGGGTTGATAGCGGCCCTGGTCGTGCAGATCTTGTAACGGATCCCGATTGGAATGTCAAAGAACTGGACAAGCCCGGTCTTGAGTTTCTGGGTGAGCGGCAAATGAAGTTTCTGACCCACTGGATCGAAGATTGGCGGGGTGCCGAAATGAAGGTACTGCTGAGTCAGGCCCCGTTCGCAAACAGCAACACGCACCATGCAAGAGATTTTGTTCGATACTACGCTGATTTGGATGCACACGGATGGCCACAGTCAGCGCGTAACGATGCCGTAGCGCTTCTGCGTAAAGGCGCGGTCTTCCACATAGCCGGTGATCAGCATTTGCCGAGTCTTATTAAATACGGAATCGAAGATTTCGGTGACGCTTTCTGGGGTTTCACCGCACCTGCTGTTTCCACAGGATGGCCGCGCTGGTGGATTCCGGATCAGGTTGGCATGCCCCGCTATGGAGAATCCGAACATAGGCTGCCAAATACCGGTGACTACTATGACGGTACCGGCCACCCTATTCATGTTTATGCCGTTGGCAATCCTACTACTCTTACCGGCATGACAAGATATGAGCAAAAACATTTCAAGTCGTCCGGATTTGGTGTTGTCCGGTTAAACAAAAATACCCGTCAGATTCATGTGGAAGCATATCGCTTTATGGCTGATGTAGGTAATCCGAAAATCGACAACCAGTTTCCAGGTTGGCCTGCTACCATACGGCAATTAGATAATCTCGGTGGAAAACCTGTTGGATATCTTCCGGCAGTCTCCCTTGTTGGAGTTGAACGCCCGGTTGTAAAGGTTTTCGATGAAATAACTGGAGAATTGGTTTATGCAGTACGTGCTCCATCAAAACTTTTTGAACCTCCAGTCTTTCATGATGGGACCTACACCGTAGAGGTCGGTGATCCGGAATCCGACCGTTGGAAACTATTTGAGGGTCAGGTAATGCAATCAAAATAATCAATCGGAAGCAATCAATAATCAACTTGCAAAACCATTCATGCCACTTGCTCAATCCCGATAAGAAATCTGCACACTTCCCCCGCTTGTTATGAGTTCAACCGGAATACCACCTCCACCAACGGAACCTTTCATAGTGCGCGACCCGATTTCACCGGTCAGATCGTCCAGATTGTTTTGAATGGAACCGCCTCTCGCGGTGATGTCCATTCCCTGATTTCTCGGCAGACGTGCAGTGATCGATCCGCCGGCTGTCGACAGCGTGAGATGATTCACAAGAGCACGCACGTTGGCAGTGATCGACCCGCCGCTTGTGTGGGCTTCAATACTACCCGAAACGCGGTCTATATTGATCGGTCCACCGCTCGTTCGGGCATTAACAGTACCGGTCATATTATTTATACGAATGCCGCCTCCGCTTGTACGGGCTGTCAGATTTCCTGTAACCTGCTGCACAGATATGGGTCCGCCCGATGTGCGGGCAAGGACATCTCCGGATATCTCTTCGGCCGTTATCTTACCGCCACTGGTTATAAGTGTAACATTGTGATCGATACCGGAAGCCGTGACCGGTCCACCGCTGGTTCGTGCACGTACTTCGGTCTGCCGGGGCACCAGAATATGATATGAGACCGAAATGGGCGGGATTCGCCAGAAAAAACCACCACGTTGTACATTGGAGGTAATTTCCAGTCCGTTTTTGGATTCGGATATAGAAACATCAACCGGCACATCTTCATCGGTTACAAACTGGCCCCGTTTTTTAACAAAAATGTGGACAGTAATTTCGTTTTTGTTGTGCGATTTCACCGTTATGGAACCACCTTGTGTATTGGCGTTTAGGTAAGCCGGAACATTTACTCCAACCGTTTCGCTATGCCATACCTTCTCAAGCTCCGGTTTAACGGAATTATTTCCGGCAGAAGCTTTTGTCCACACCGATTTAGGGGATGCCGGCATGGACCATAGCTCACAAGCCATTACCAGCCCGATCCCCACAATGATCAGCAAACCTTTTATGTTCATGCGAATCCTCCTTACCGGAAAAAGTTCATGAATTTACCATACAAATAAGTACATTTCGCTATCAGGCGGGAATACCGCCACAATTTCACTATACGGGTAAGGCCCGGATTAGTTTCCGAAAAAACTGTTATCGTTCATGATTAAAAAAAACGTACGCTAAATCAACCCATTGCGTATATTGTCTAACTGATTGCAATGGTTAAACATTCTAACATAATTTCGTGAGTTGCCATGTCTTTGTCAGTTCCACCAACTGCTTTATTACGTGTCCTGCCTCTCATACTTATTTGGTTCGGTATTATTCCCGTAGCAGATGTTTATTCGCAGGTATATGATGCCGACACGCTATGGCTTGAACTCGGGGAGATCGAGATCCGGGCAGCCCGGGATACTGAAACCGAAGCAAGCGCACCGTTTTCCGTGTCGGTTATGACCCGGACCATCAAAGAACAGCGATTTGAACCCGCATTCAGTTTCGACCGAATCGCAAGTGAAGTTCCAGGCATCTGGGTCAACGACCGGCAAAATTATGCTCTGGGCGAGCGAATTTCAATCCGGGGAATGGGCTGGCGGACCGCTTTCGGAGTTCGCGGGATCTATGTATTGATGGATGACATCCCTCTGACTGTACCGGACGGGCAAACCGTCATGGATGTACTGGATCCGGCCATGGTTCGACAGATGGAAGTAGTGCGCGGACCCAGCTCTTCGTTCTGGGGTAATGCCGGTGGCGGCACTCTGTTCTTGTCGACCCGGCCGGCATCATTTGAACCCTCGGCTCAGGCACGTATTTATGGTGGTGCGTTTGGTACCTATAGCGCCCAGGTCAGCGGAACTCACCGGGACGGCCCCCGCAATTATTCTCTCAATGCCTCTTACCTGAAACGCGACGGTTACAGGGATCACAGTCAGCACAGTGCATTCCGCATGGCCGGCCATATGGACTGGCAGCTTGAATCCGGCCGGGAACTTCGCTTCACTGGTGCTTTTGTCGATGCCCCGGATACCCGGCATCCGGGGTCGCTGAGTGAGGAACAACTTGCCACTAACCGCCGCGCGGCAACCCCGTTTTTTGAGAACGCATCCGCCGGTAAAAACTGGCGGCAGGGTCAACTCGGCGCCACGCTGCGATCCGAAAACAGCGCCGGTGACTGGCAGGGTACCGTTTACGGCATAGCCCGATCGCTGCACAACCCACTTCCGTTTGCCGATATCGAAGTCGACCGATTAAGCGGCGGCACACGTATTTCGTTGACGAATGACCGGCATTTTCTTCACTGGGGTGTAGGCACCGACGCTGCGATTCAGTACGACGACCGGCGGAATTACAACTACGAAGAAGGATTTCAGAGGGGTGAACGGGTCATAGATCAGCTGGAGACGGTGTTAAACGGTGCTCTGTTTGCCCGTGTGAGCACAAATTGGGAACGATTCAATATATCCGGTGGACTTCGGTTTGATGCCGTACGGTTCGAAAGTGACGACCGTATGCTGACCGGGGACGAGGATCAATCCGGTGACCGAACTTTCACCGCAGTGAGCCCGTCACTGGGAGTATCGTATCATGCTATACCAGGTCTTCTGTATATCAATTACGGTACATCATTTGAAACACCCACCACAACCGAGTTGGTCAACCGGCCTGATATGACCGGCGGCTTCAATCCTGACATCGACCCCGAACGTACAACCGGACTGGAAACCGGATTCCGGGGAGGATGGCCCGATTTTAATCTGAGATATGATATTGCTTTGTTCCAGATGAAGGTCCGGGATCAGTTGAACAGCTACCAGACAGAAGAGGGTGGGGATCGCGATTTCTACCGAAATGCCGGTGAGACACGGCACAACGGTCTCGAAATATCGGTGCGATGGCGTTCGCTGTTCTGGCTTGAATTGAACGCGAATTACCACTGGAGTCGGTTTACATTCCAGAGCGAGGACGGGTCGGACGAAGAGGAACATACCTTCATCCGGGGCAATCACCTTCCGGGAATACCGGAACATCGCCTGATGTCCGGTGTAACAGTACTGCCGGGCAGCTACTGGATGTCGTTATCGATGGAGCTTATGGACAGTTATTTTGTCGACAATGCCAATACCGCACTCAATCCCGGATTTGAAGTGTTTCATCTCCGCATGGGTTATGACGGATTATCACTGACCGACCACATCACACTGTCACCGTTTCTGACGATCAACAACATCACCGATGCCCGATACAACAGCTCGGTGAGCATCAATGCCAATGCTGGCCGGTACTTCGAGCCGGCTCCGGGTCGTGCACTCTATGCCGGTTTCAGTGTCAATATGTGATATGATGCTAATTACGGTTCCAGCCACTCCCCATTGAGCATGACACGATGTACATTGTATATGGCGGACATTTCCTGCAGCGGATCCCCTTCAATAAGCAGCAGATCGGCCACCGCCGTCCCGAACGATGTCACATGTTCAATTCCTTTCACACCTGACCGGATCGCCACATCGGCATCCACCAGTTCCAGATGAGCCACAAGCGGAACACCCGGTTCGTTCTCCGTGCCGTCTATGAGAACAGCGCCAGTGATGACTATCGGTGGACCGTCCGGCGGCGGGTTCAGTGTATTATACTCGAGCAAAGGCTTATGCAGGGATGCTACTTCCTGGTGATCCTCCCCCGGTGTGCATCCCGTTACCGACATGATGAGCGAACCGATTAAAAGCCATAAAAGGCTTGGAGTTTGTAATTAAACGGATACATAGATGGATGACATTTTTTGATTACATAAAGGCACCAGGTTTTTCCCGGTGTCCCTGTTTCCGTAAACCTACTGCGGTCAAATGACCATGTTTGATCAACACCATTCACTGGGTCTGACGAAACGACCCGGAGAATGCTTGCCAAAAGAATCGGGATCAGGCCGTATGTGCCAGAAGTTTCCGCTTGTAATCCGGTTTATGCTGCCGTTCATCCGGCCATTACTGTATGATAATGTCAGCTGATCGCAGGGATCATCGACATGCGCCATCACGACGAATATGGAAAACAGATTCAGATAGTGGGTCCGATTGTAAAGATATTGCAAGCTGGATCGCATCTGAATGATCTCGGGATTAATATAGGTGATTACATCATGGATGTTCCATCTGTCGACAGACATAAAAAATAAAACAAACGGAAGAAACGGTCCCAATATTTGATGTTGTCCGTTACGGGAGGTGCTCAAGCTCTGCATGGGAAGCATGCATGATCATACTGTTCAGCTGGAAGGACACATATTTAATGGCTCGCCCGCTATTCAAATGTTGTTTTTCATAAAAGGTTTGAATATCCAAATCTTGCGGAAGGCGCTTCAGACGGTACAAATCTGTAACGATTTGTGTTACAGGTAAACCAAATGTATTAATGATATTTAGTGTAAAAGAAAACAGCTGATTCGAATCGGTTTTCAGGTGAATGAGCCCCCCCGGTTTCATGATCTGCGCATATCTTTTCAGAAAAACGGGGTGGATCAGGCGTTTCTTTTTTTTGGATTTTCTGGGATAGGGATCGGGAAAGGTGATCCAGGTCTCACCCACCTCGTCCGGTGCAAAATAATGACAGATATGGTCGATCTGTGCTCGAACAAAATGGACGTTGGATAGCCCGGATTCTTGTGCCTGCAAAGCACCTTTC